>NZ_JAXMOX010000052.1:0-24878 GCF_034669605.1 Leisingera sp. | reverse complement strand
GGTTGCGAGCGCCGCGCCTGCGGCCGACTTCAGCAGCGCCCGCCGGGTGGGATGGGTAAGTTTGGCAGTCATGTCAGTCTCCTTGCTGGGTTTATTGCGCAGCTGTAGCCGCCGCGCTTGCCGGAGAGCGTTCTCCGAATTCTTTCCGCAGCGCTTTGACGATCCCTGCGGTGCAGACATTGAGAAGCAGCTCGCCCTTTTCGGCCGAGGCATCCTTGGGGGAGGACAGGGTGCCGGTGGAGGGTGTCCAGTCCTCGTGCGGGGGGTAGACGTCATAGGGCGGAAATTCGGCCGGCGGGTGGTCGATTGCGTCCTGCAGCCACACCAAATCCGGGTAAAGCTTGAGCATCAGCGAAGTTTCCAACACACCGCCGTGTTCGATGTCCCAACCCAGGAAGCCGTCGGGGTAGAGCTTGGCGATTGAGTCATCGCCGACAAAATCCCAGTAGGACAGCACCACAATTTTCATATCGGTAATGCCGTCCCAGCGCAGTTCTCTGAGGGCCAGATCGATGCCCTCAACAATGAACCAGGAGTTCTCAAAATGACCGTTTACCAAGCAGATTCGGCGATTGCCGTGGCGGGCGAACTCCTTGATCACATCTTTCAGTGCGTTGACCAGGCTGCTGCCATCCAGACTGGTAGTGCCGGGAAAAAAGTTCCCGCCTCCGGATTTCTGGTGTGACTTGTAGCCATAGGTGAAGGGTGGGGCGACAAGGCTGCCGGTCTCTGACGCCACCCTGCGGGCAAACTCTGTCGGCAGCAGTACATCGACATGCATGGGCATGTGATGCCCATGCTGCTCCATTGATCCGATCGGGATCAAGATGGGGGTGCAGCCACCTGCGACGCGGGATTTATACTCCGGCCAAGGCAGCTCGGCGGCAAAAACAGAAGCTTTCTTCATGGGTTGGGTCATTCCGGGAAAGTTAAGGCTTGCTTTACTTTGACTCCGGAGGCGGCATGTGGGAAATTGATAGTAGCAATAATGGAATAAGAATTGCAAATGGCTAGAAGCTTCACCAACTTTCAAACTGACTTGCTTCGCACCTTTGTGACGGCAGTCGATCTAGGGAACTACACAGAGACCGGGCAGGCCCTCGGACGGACCCAGCCAGCGATTTCCCTGCAAATACGCCGTTTGGAAGAGCTCAGCGGCTGCAAGCTAATCGTGCATAAGGGTAAGGAGCTGACGCTGACCGAAGATGGCCATGCGCTGATCGGTTTTGCCCGTGAAATTTTACGGCTGAACGACAGGGCCGTGGCCCGGTTGTCGCGTTCCAGTATTCAGGGCGTGCTGCGTGTTGGCCTGCCGATTGACTATGCAATCGGTTTTTTTCAGGAGATCATTTCGGACTTTGTCTCTGCAAACCCGGCCGTCACGCTGGATATCCGCTGCAATTGGAGCCGCGATCTGCTGAGTAAGCTGCATGCGGACGAGTTGGATATGACAATTGCCATTACAGACTCAATGCCAGCGCCATATGTCTCGCACTACTGGTCCGAGCGTCCCAAATGGGTTTGCGCAAAGGAGTTCCATTTCAATCCGGATGAGCCGTTACCGCTAGTTCTGCACCCGGAGGGCTGCGTCTACCGGAACCGGGTGATCGAAGCGCTGAACGGCGAAGGGCGCAAGTGGCGGATCGCCTTTGAAAGCCCCGGCATCTCGGCGCTGCAGAACGCGGTGGCCAGCGGCTGGGGCATTTCTGCCCTTACAACTAAGACCTTGCTCCCGGGTATGCGTATCCTGACACCGGATATCGGATTTCCGCAGCTGGCGCGAATACATGTCGGGTTGTTCTACAAACATGTGCGCCAGAGTGAAGCGGCGCTCAAACTGATCGAGCAGATTGCCGGAGGCGTCGGGGGCTTCCGCAAGACATTGAAGCCGACGTCCGGATAGGGTGTGAATTTGAAATCTTTATAGTAGGATCACATCTATTAATTTTTTGAAACCTTTCTTCGGTGCTACCGACTGGGACACGCCCCGAAGAAAGGATTAAAAATGTCTGAAGATATGCTCCACGTCATGGAATGGCACAATGGCGAGAAGGATTTTTCGCCATTCTCTGACCAGGAAATGAAACGCCGCCAGGACGAGCTGCGCGGCTGGATGGCAAAGCAGAACGTAGACGCGGCGCTGTTCACTTCCTACCAATGCATCAACTATTATTCTGGCTGGCTGTACTGCTACTTCGGACGCAAGTACGGCATGGTGATCGACCAGAAGAATGCGACCACAATCTCTGCCGGCATTGATGGCGGCCAGCCCTGGCGCCGCAGCTTCGGAAACAACATCACCTATACCGACTGGCGCCGCGACAATTTCTATCGGGCTGTGCAGGATCTCACCAAGGGTGCCAAGCGGGTCGGAATTGAGTTCGACCACGTGTCGCTGGACTACCGCCAGGCGCTGCAGGATGCGCTACCGGATGTGGAGTTCGTCGATGTGTCTGGACCTTGCATGTGGATGCGGACGATCAAGTCCGATGAGGAGCTGAAACTGATCCGCGAAGGTGCGCGGATCTGTGATGTTGGCGGCGCGGCGGTGGCCAAGGCAGTGCAGGCTGGTGTGGCTGAACATGAAGTTGCCATAGCAGGCACCAATGCGATGATCCGCGAGATTGCGTCCTCCTTCCCCTTTGTTGAACTGATGGACACCTGGACCTGGTTCCAGTCCGGCATCAACACTGATGGCGCCCACAACCCCGTCACCAACCGTATCGTACAGTCCGGCGATATCCTGAGCCTGAACACCTTCCCGATGATTTTCGGCTATTACACGGCGCTGGAGCGGACCTTGTTCTGCGACCATGTGGACGACGCCAGCCTGGACATCTGGAAAAAGAACGTCGCCGTGCATGAGCGCGGGCTGGAGCTGATCAAGCCCGGTGCAAAGTGCAAGGATATCGCATTGGAGCTGAATGAGATGTACCGGGAGTGGGATCTGCTGAAATACCGCTCCTTCGGTTACGGTCACAGCTTTGGGGTGCTAAGCCACTATTACGGCCGCGAGGCCGGGGTCGAGCTGCGCGAGGATATCGATACCGAGCTGAAGCCCGGCATGGTGGTGTCGATGGAGCCAATGGTCATGCTGCCAGAAGGCACGCCGGGCGCAGGCGGCTACCGCGAGCATGACATTCTGATTGTCGGCGAAGACGGTGCCGAGAATATCACCGGATTCCCCTATGGTCCGGAACACAACATCGTCGGCGGTAAGGCTTAAGATGCGGGGGAAGGCCGGAAACTTGCTGCAGGGGCTGACCTGTTTGGTTGTCCTTGCAGGGTCCCTTGGCCTGCTTTCACTGGCGCCGGACCCGCGGCGCACCAGCGAAAGCGCCGCCAAATGGGTTTATCTGCGCCTGGCCTTCCCCATGCCGTAATAGCACCGCGCCCGCGGGCGCGGTGCCTGGAAATGCCTGAATATAAAAACCCGGACAGAATCCCACTTTCAGATGTCCTGGAGAAACCCCATGCAAGACAACCGCTTCCTTCCGAAAGGCGCTGCCACTGTACGCTTCGACAGCGACGCGCCACCGAAGAAGTTCCATTTTCTTCTGCTGCCCAAAACAACGATGCTGGCCTTCAGCGCTGCAATCGAACCGCTGCGGATTGCCAATCAGCTGACTCAGAAGCCGCTATTTGAGTGGCACGCGCTCAGCCCGGACGGCCTGCCGGTAACCTGCTCGAACGGCATTTCGATACAGGTGGATTCCGGGCTGGTCGACCTGGACCGCAATGCTTCGCTCTTTGTTTGTGCCGGAACGGAGCCATCGCAATCCTATGACAGCCGGGTTGTCAGCTGGATCAGCCGCCAGAAAGCGCACGGTGCAAGCATTGGAAGCATTTGCACCGGCGCCTTTGCTCTGGCAGCAGCAGGTGTTCTGACCGGACGGCGGTTTACTTTGCATTGGGAAAATGCCCCCGGCTTTGCCGAGCTGTTTCCCTGTTTCGAGCCGACCGGCAACTTCTATGAATCTGATCGCGGGCTTTACACATGCGGCGGCGGCCATGCCGCAACTGACATGATGCTTGAAATCATTGAGGACCACTGCGGCACCCACCTTGCGTCCTGCGTTGCCGATATGTGCCTGCACAAACGCCCGGGAGCAGGCATGTCGAGGCAGATATCGCCGGTGTCATCCATGCTTGGCTGCCGCAATCAAAATCTGATCCGGGCTGTGCGTCTGATGCAAGCCAACCTGGAAGAGCCCCTGGACATGGATGGAATTGCCGCAGCTCTGGCCGTTTCCCGCCGCCAGCTGGAGCGCCTGTTCCAGAAATACGTCGGGCAGTCGCCCTGGCAGTTCTACTTCGGCCTGCGGCTGGAGCGGGCTTTTTCCCTGCTGAACGAAACCGACCTGAGCGTGCGCGAGATCGCCATGGCCTCGGGCTTTGAAAATGCCTCGTATTTTTCCAGGCAGTTTAAGCGCAAGTTCGACCGTTCACCGCACAGTTTCCGCAAATCCTGGTCGCTCCGCAGCAGCGCGCCATAAATAACCTTAATCCAGCTATTTGCAGTTCTCATTCCCTGCCTCCCCGATGCTCCACTAAGGTCTCAGGCTGAACACCTATTGCCTGCTGGCGGCACGGAAGGCCGGGCCATGGCTGGCCCACCCAGGTCCGGTCCAAACACTAAGACAGGGAGAAACAATGTCACTCGAACAGGGCTTTGACGGCCACTACCCCTATAACGCCGTCGCCAGAACCGGCCTTTTGAAAGGTGTACATGCTCGTATGAGCATCGCCTCGAAACTCATGGTCATCACCTTTGTGCTGTTCACGGTCGCCAATGTCGAATTCGCCTCCGGTGTGTTCGACGGGATCAAGCTGTGGATCACCAGCACCCTTAGCTGGTATTACATTCTGATGATCAGCATCTTCTTGCTGTTCAGCATCTGGCTGGCCTTCAGCCGCTACGGCCACATCCGGCTGGGCAAGGACAGCGACCGGCCGGAATTTGGCAACTTCTCGTGGTTTGCCATGCTGTTCAGCGCAGGCATGGGCAATGGCGTGCTGTTCTGGAGTATCGCTGAGCCGATGTACCACCTGCAGGGCAATCCGTTCATCGAAATGGCCGGAACCGAGGCGAACTCAGCGCTGGCCGCCAGCACGGCAATGTTGATTACAGCCTTTCACTGGGGTGTCCACGGCTGGGCGGTCTACGTGATTGTTGCTTTGTCTCTGGCCTTTTTCGCCTACCGCAAAGGGTTACCGCTTTCGATGCGGTCCACCCTGTATCCGCTGATCGGCGACCGGATCTACGGGTTCTGGGGGCATGCCGTTGACCTGCTGGCCATCTTCGGCACAATTTTTGGGGTTGCCACCACTCTGGGGCTGGGTGTCCAGCAAATGAACGCGGGTCTAAACCTGCTTACTGGAATCGCCAATTCGACAACCAATCAGATCATTCTGATAGCTGTAGTGACCGGCATTGCTACACTCTCGGCCGTCTCGGGTGTGTCCAAAGGCATCCGCATTATCAGCGAATTGAATATGTGGCTGACCTTCGCGATCCTTGCCTTCTTCCTTTTTGCGGGACCGACGGTCTATCTGCTCGGCCAATACGTCAATCTTCTCGGTAACTATGTGCAGAACTTTGTGCCAATGGGGATGTGGGTGGATGAAGAGGCCGGGCGCGACTGGCAGGGTTGGTGGACTGTCTTCTATTGGGGCTGGTGGATCGCCTGGTCGCCGTTTGTCGGCCTGTTCATCGCCCGTGTGTCCAAGGGGCGAACCCTGCGCGAGTTTGTTGTGTCCTTGCTGATCGTTCCGCCGCTAGTGACCATGTTCCTGCTGGCGATGTTCGGTGGCAACGCGGTCAGTATCGAATTGCAGGGTGCCGGCGGTATCATCGAAGCCGTGAACGAAAGCCCGACCCTGGCGCTTTATGCGACGCTTGAAGGCATGGACGTTGGCATCTGGGGCACTGCCTTCGCGGCAATCGTTACCTTCCTGATTGCCTCTTACTTCATCACCTCGTCGGACTCAGGCACCTTGGTGATCTGCACCATGCTTGCGATGGGCAGCCAGCACCCGCCGCATCTGGTCCGCGTCTTCTGGGGCGTTACCGAGGGGGTTGTCGCCAGCGTGCTGTTGGTTGTTGGAGGTCTTGTAGCGTTGCAAACGGCGTCGATCGCCGCCGCACTGCCCTTCTCCATTGTCATCCTTCTGATGATGGTCAGCTTGTACAGGGCGCTGAAGGAGGAGCTGCCGCTCACGTAGTCCTCTTTGGAGCAAGTTTAGCGCGCCGCTTTACACATACTGCGGCGCGCGTGTTTTTGATTTCACCTACCAACATCGCGGCTACTCGAGAGGCCAATGTTTTCCATGCAGCAGTGAGGAACTCAGTTAACCAGCTGGTTGGAAATTTCACGAGTGATGTGTGCTCGCGGAGGCGCGATTATCGAGTTATTTCAATCTGTTAAATTGGAGTATCCCGAGGTATTCCTTTTAGGGGTACAGTATTCCTATGGGGCGTACCGACACACCCTTAAGGTGCAATTGGTGGGTGGCGCACTCTTTTAAGCGTGACGTCTCCTGCCTGCTCCCTCTGTCAGAGTGTCCAGTCTACAGGGGCTACAGGCCTCGGATCATTTCCCAATTTATTTTCGGAAAAAGTTTTACCGTAAACTTGACGCGTGACCTGTTCATGGGCTATCAACTCCTCATCGGCAGTTCTTGAGGGCATCTCCTATGGCGACAAAAGGTGAAATGGTCCGTGCTCTTGCGGAGTACTTTGATCTGAATCCCAATAAGGTTGATGCCATGACGCGCGCCATGGCCCGTGCCGGTCTGCGCAGCCCTGGGGGGCGCGGGCGGGCGGCGGCGCACATGACTGGCGAAGATATCTTTCACCTGACCTTGGCATTGGTCATGAATGTTGAAACCAAAGATGCGCCGGAAGCTGTGAAGGAGCTTTCTCAGCTGCGGGTCGCACAGGGCAGCCTCTTCCTTGATGACCACATTCAGTGGGAGGTCGCTGGTCGGGCAGAGGGACGCAGCGAGATGCTTGATGCTCTCAACCGTCTGCCTGTTGATGGCCTTGAAATGGCGCGCACCTTCGGAGCGTTCTGCGGGCATTGGCTCGAGTATGGCTTCAATACGGAGGCGGATGGCTTTGGTCCCGCCAGGGTTTCGGTCGAGATCAGCACGAATGGGCCGCACGCGGTATTTTCACACGTGTCCTCAGAGGGAGACCTCAAAGTTTGGTTCGGAAAGTCTTCTGCGGAAATTGCTGAGCCGGAGTGGGAAAGGAGGGTCTGCGTGTCCCATAAGCTGTTTCACAGGCTTGCCTCGCTTGCGAGCGGGGATGCCGCGGAGTGACAAGCGGCGGCGGTTTCCTGTTTTTGACGCTTTACATTGCGGGAATCGATTCGCGAATTCACCGAATTCCTATTGACCAATCAGCCGTTTCGAGCGGCGCTCCTTGATATCCACAGGCTTATCCAGATGAAAATGTACCCGGCATTTCAGGTAGCAGTAGAAAAAGCTAGTGTTCCGAGTGTTCTTAAAGGAGCTCGCGTCCTCTTTTCACAAAATCCCTTAGTCCAGGACGAAATCGGAGTGAAACTGTTCCCCGCTCTTGAGGCCAGGATTAACGAAGAAAATGCGAGCCATTCTCCGCAAAACTGGCAGTCTGGACACCGGGCCCAAACAACTCTTATGGGCATTTCCCGAATATGCGGCTGATGCCCTGACTTGGTCCTGAATTCTCAGATCCAAGCAGGTGGCAGGCGCTCATCGGAAAACACTGTCCAAAGAGGCTCAAAAACCAGAAACCAGAAATAGGCGCATAGCGCCAATTTGAACCGTGCGAGGGCCCGGTCCCTGTGTAGCACCTGCCAGTTAGCATGCCGCTATTGCCAGGACAAGGACAGCTCTCCGCAATCTTCAAAGATAAACACAGCCCGAGGCAGCCATGCTCTCGGGGCAGGAGAAATCATGTCTGACCTTTCCATCGGCGGCGGCGTCCGCCTGCCCGAACTCAGCCGCGGCGACCGTGCCACCCAGGTGGGTTCGACCCAACACTTCACCGGCGGTATCGTCCTGGGCTCCGGCCCTGGCATTCGCACCGGGGTTGAGAGCCATCTCGAGGCGCAAGCTGCCCTGCTGCTGGCGGCGCGGCCCGAAGTGCAGGAGCTTGTTGAACAAGTCCTTTTCGACTGGTTCGACGAAGACGGCAAAATTCACAAGCACTACATCGACCTTGTCGCCACTGAGCACAACGGGACCGTCATCGGCTATGCCGTGCGTCCCCTGGGGCGGGTGAAGGACGCCTATCTGGCGCAGCTGGCCCGCATCAAGGAGCAGGCCGTCGCGCAAGGTGTTCTGGACGACTTCCGTCTGTTCACGGAGCGGGATGTCTGCCCCGTCGAGTTCTTCAACGCGAAGCTCTTCCTTTCCGTGCGGCGGCCGGACTGCTTCGGCGATCCCGTGGCTCGGGATATCGTCGGCCGGATGGCCGGTGTGGCCACGATCGAAAGCCTGGTCGAGCAGACCGGCCTTGACGGGATGGGGTTCCGTGCGCTCGTTCGACTGATCCGGTCCGGGCACCTCCAGATGGTGAGCTATGAGCGTATCGACCACAGCAGCTTGGTGTTCAAGGCGAAGGAGGTCTGCGCATGACTGCCTCTCCTTCGCGGAGCGCAGGTCTGGTTACGCGGCGCCGCAAGGGCTCCAAACGGGTCCATTCCGCACCTGTTGATCGTGTCGCGCACGACGACGCTGGCGCTGCATGGTTGGGGGCGCCTGTTGTTCCGGCCCTGTTGATCCTCGACGGAGGCACGGCTTTCCGGAGCCAGAAGGGGCTGCAGGTCGCCTCTGATCTAGCCGCAACGGCCGACGACTGAGTTCAGGACGGCCGAAGATGCCGTCCGCACTGCAACCCGCAATCACTCAACCCATCACTCTTCCAGGCGGTGCCGTTCGGCGACCGCACTCTCTCCTGCTGCCTTGTGCAGCGCCAAACATCTGAAAAGGACTTCGAAATGGATCTCTCCTTCACCTCCGAAAATTCCCGCTATGCCTTTGGCCGCTTCGACTGTGTCACCATCGACGGTATGGCCTTCCGGCTCCACATGGAAACCGAGAAGGGCTTCGTCATGACGCATGATGACCATGAGGGCCTTGCGCGGCAGTTCTCCCATGAAGAGCTTGCCGATCTCGGTCACTTGGGCCGCATCCGCGTCGAACGTGACTACTTCAATCCGGAGGCCGCGCGGAAACGGCAACTGACGGAAGGCGTGGCGCTTGGGGCGCTGTCCGTGCGGCCTCTTCGGCGTTTCGTGCGCAAGGATGCCTATTGTCAGGCCGCGCTCGACATGCACCGCGAAAAGCTGATGAAGTTCACTGATGCCTCCATTGCCGCATCGATGGACACGCTGGTCGGTCGTGCGACGCAATTGGCGAAGCCGCACATGCCCTCTGGTGCGCTGGATATCCTGCCCTCTGAGAACATGGGCGAGGTTCCGAGCCCGCGCACGCTGCGCCGCTGGCTCGCAGATCTCCGTGACCTGAGGCTGCCCGGCCATCTGGACAATATGGATCGGCGTGGCTGGCGGGGAACGCGGGTCAAGCCGGAAGCGGCTGCCATCATGCGCAGGGAAGTCCAAGGGTATCTGTCGCCCGATAGGCCGACAATGCAGCAGATCTATGAGAATGTCGCGCTGGCCATCCATGCACGCAACGAACAATACACTGACAAGGACGATCATCTCCGCGCACCGAGCCGCGAGACGGTGCGCCGGGCGATCCGGGCACTGGACCCGTTTCGCGTGGAAGTTGCCCGCAATGGTGAGGCTGCCGCCCGCAAGAAGTTCCGGCCCGTTCTGAATGGTCTCGGCGTGACCCGCCCGTTGGAACGCGTCGAGATCGACGAATGGACGGTGGACGTCTCGACCCTGCTCAAGAGTACGAACATCTATGGCATGCTCAGCGATGACGAGAAGCGGCAACTCGGCCTCTACATCGAAGGTGACGACAAAAATCCCCGCTACAAGGCCAAAGCCCAGGATCGCTGGACGCTGACCGCAGCGATCTGCTGTGCCACGCGCTGCATCGTTGGCATGGTCCTGAGCCGTTCGGCGAACTCCGAGGCTGCGGTGCAACTCTTGCAGATGATCACGACGAACAAGGGGGCGTGGGCGGACGCGGTCGGGGCACTGACTCCCTGGGACATGCATGGCACTCCCGAGCTGATCGTCTTCGATGGCGGCTCTGCCTTCAAGTCGATGCGTTTTCGCATGGCGGCTGAGGATCTCGGCGTGATGTGGGAGATGGCGATGAATGGGGTGCCGGAAAACCGCGGAACGATTGAGCGCGTCTTCAACAGCTTCGGGAGCGACTTCGCGCCGCGTCTCTCTGGCCACACGTTCTCCAGCATCATGGAAAAGGGCGATGCAGATCCCGAAAAGCGCGCCGCGCTTACTTTGGATGACTTTACCTTCGCGCTGCTGCGTTGGGTGATCGACATCTACCACAATACGCCCCATCACGGGCTGGGCGGAGAAACCCCTGTGAAGGCTTGGCGTCGCCTGTCCAAGCTTCGTGGCGTGACGCCGCCGCCGGACGCGGAGATGATGCGGCTGTGCTTCGGCCAGCAGCGCGAGTATCGCCTGGACAAGACCGGCATCACCGTTCTGGGCGTGCGCTACCAATCCGAGGCGATGCAAACCTATCTGCGCCGCGAGGACCCGGAAAAGGTTTCCGTGCGCTGGCATCCCAAGGACATTGGCGCCATCTCGGTCAAGTGGGGCAAGAAATGGTACGAGGTGCCTGCGCTTGACCCGGCACTGCGGGGCGTAGCAGCCCAGACCTGGCTGACGGCTGTGCGTCATGTCCGCGACGCGAACCCGAAGTCGAACCGCCTCGACAACGTCGCCGTCCGTGACGCCATCACGGCGATCAGAGCGCGCAACGAAGCCGCGATGGCCGCGGCCGGTCTCAACCTTGAGGACTGGTCCGAGAAACGCTGCGCGAAGGAAGAGAAGAAGCTTCTGGCCGGCATCGAGTTCGTTGAGCGCAAGGAGTTGCGCCAGGCGAAAGACGGTCTCGGCATGGAGATCCCGGACTCCTCCGAGATGACCGTGGCGGCTCAGAAACCCAGCACGCCGGTGACGCCCGGCAAACCCGCAAAGCGGGCCACCAAAGGGCGCGGCGCCACGCCCACCTCGCCCAAATCCAACATGACCATCGAGGAGGACTGATCATGGCACAAGCTGATACCGCAAAGAGTGCTCTGGAACGTGTCCGCAGCCTTCATATCGGCTCTGCGCGTGATGCCGAGGCGGCAATGCACATGACGCGCCTTCTTGCCACGGACGAACAGGGGGATCTGACCCCTGTCGTCAAGCGCTTCACCCGGACCGGGGAAACCCGTGGGGTCATGCTGATCGGGGGGCCGGGAAGCGGCAAGTCCCACCTGTTGGAGCGCACGCTGTCCAAGCTCACGGTGTTGCAGGAGGGCGAGTACGGGCAGCCGCGCTATCTCGGATGTTCGGTGCCGAGCCCAGCGACGTTCAAGAGTATGACGCTCGCTCTGCTGGCGGAGAGTGGCTACCCCGATGCGAACCCGCGCAAGGAGGCCTGGTCGCTCTGGCAGGACCTGCGTCACCGCTTGCAGCTTCTCGGGATCTCGGTGCTCTGGATCGACGAGGCGCAGGACCTCTTCTGCGCGGACCGCAAGCTGATCCTTCGGGCGCTGAAATCTCTGATGCAGGGTGACGATGCCGTCATCGTGGTCCTGTCTGGCACGGAAGACCTCGCAAAGGTCATTCGTACGGATCCGCAGGTGCAGCGCAGGTTCACCGCGATGGTGCTGCCCGATCTCGTCGAGCAGGTCGATGGCGACAGCTTCCGCGATGTCATTACGCAATACTGCCAGCGGGTGGGGCTCGGGGCGCCGATCGAAGCGGATCTGATCGGACGCATCTTCCATGGGGCACGCTATCGGTTCGGACGGGCCCTCGAGCTGTTGCTGCAGGCCATGGAAATCGCCATCGGGCGCGGTGATGAGGAACTGGATATCGGACATTTCGCGGCGGCCTACGCGATGAACGAGGCCTGCACAGCTGCCGAGAATGTTTTCTACGCCGACCACTACTGGCTCCTGAAACCCGATGAGGTCGAGGAGGAGCATCCTCGTCGGAAAAAGCAGTGAGGGCGGTCTCATGAGCGCGCTTTTCCCCATGCTGCCGTTTGCCGATGATGAGACCCCTCTGTCCTGGGCAGCGCGGCAGGCCGCCTTCCACACCCGCGGACGCGCTCTCGCATTCCTGAAGGATCTCGGCATTCCCCTCGTGGACCTCGTGCGGGGCGACGAGCGGGCGGTTCTGCGGCTGTGCGAGAGGGCGGGGCACGATCCCGCAGCGGTGCTGCGCAATACGATCAGCGCAGTTGGTGGGCGGCGCTACCAATTGCGGGGGCTGGAGTTCGCAGCCGAATTCACGAGCGGTCCTGTGACACGGATCTGTCCTGCCTGCCTGGAAGATGATCTCAGCGGGGCGCGTTTGCCCGGTGCCGCGCTGCGTCACCGGCTCATCTGGCGGTTGGCTCCGGTACGGACCTGTCCGGTCCACGGAGTCAGGCTCCGCGATCTGCGGTCGGGGAAATGGGACGACATCGCACATGAGCTGCAGGTCATGACTACCTTGATCGATGCCGAGCGGCAGGTGCCGGATGGCGTCCGCGTGGTCTCGCGGCTGCAAGCCTACGCGGTGGCGCGTCTGGAGGGCTACCCCGGGCCCGCATGGCTGGACGCTCAGGATATCGATCAGGCGGTGCGCGCGACCGAGATGCTGGGCGCCCTCGAGGCCTTTGGTCCGAAGCTGAAAGCCTCGGACATGAATGCGGATATGTGGGATGCGGCCGGGCGTGCGGGTTGGTCAATCGTCGCCGAGGGCGATGCGGCGATCCGCGAGTATCTCATGGCGCGCGTCACGGCATCCAGAGGGAAAAGAGCTGCGCCGCGCGCGGCCTTTGGCATGTTGCATGCCTGGCTGTCGGGAAGCCGGCTTTCTAAGGACCCTGGGCCCATCCGCGACATGCTCAGGGATGTGATCCTCGAGACCACCCCGCTCAGCAAGGGGCACATGCTTTTGGGCAAGCCGGTTACTGATCCTCACCTCTGTAGCGTGGCATCGATCGCAAAGGCCGAAGGTCTCGACGCCAGAACGCTGCGCAACGTCCTGCAGGTGGCGGGGCTGTTGAGCCCGGCAGAGGCGGAGCAGGGGAGCAACCGGCTCGTGGTCGACTACACCGCAGCGCGCGATCTGATCGACGTTGTAAAGCATGCTGTTCCGGTCATGCGCCTGCCGGACTTGCTCGGGGCCTCCCGCCCGCTGATCGCGCTTCTTATCGAGATCGGACAACTGCAACGTGTGCAGGATCACCGCGCCCTCGCAAGCAAGATCGGCAAGGCCGTAGATGGCCGGGGCGTGAAGCCGATCCTTCGGTTTCTGGAGACGAGCTTTCCGACCATCGACGAGGCGCCCGAGGGTTTCGTCCATCTCTCCAAATCAGCCGAGAAATCCCGGGCGCGGGTGAAGGTTATCCTGGAACTGATGTTCCTCGGGCATCTGAAGCAGGTCTTCCGGGTGACCGGAGCACACGGATTCGCGGCGGTGGTTGTCGACCCGGAGGAGATCAAGGCGCTGCTCGAATCCCCTCCGCTAGGCCTTTCCCAGGACTCATATTTCCTTATGGGATGACCCTCAGAACCTGACCATTCCCGGCAATTCAAACCATGCCGCCTTCGGGCGGCATTTTTTTACGAACTTTCGATGGCCATTTTCTCTGGGTGAAATGGACAGATTACGGCCTCAGGGTTTGTTTTGGTGAATTCGATCATTATTTTTCAATGACTTACACCCTGGGGAAAGTCGCTGATGGCCAATAATTCACGGGTGCGACAGAAGTCAGAGAAAGCAAATGAATGCGCAAACGAAAGCATAAGTCTGCGCAAGGGCTGTCAAGGGGGTAAATGAATGCACCTTTTGGCCCTCAGCCCTGGCCACCTTTTTTGAAATTATTGAGCTGGCGGAGCATTGCTTCCGCCAGCTCTTTGTTTCTCGGCTGGGCCGTATTCCATCCTCAAATCAAAGGGCATTTCGGAGCTTTTTGTCGGCGTTGAGGGTGACGGGCATTGATCGACGCAAGCGCGGGCTGAACCTGCGTGACTCGATCGGAAACTAGCCTTCGCCGAAGCGATTGAGGCGGCAGAGGTCCATCATTGAGCTTGAGCGGCGCACCACGTTTATCATCAAGGCGACAGAACGAGCGGCAAGGTGGGAATTAGGAGCAAACCCCATAGTCCATTCTGGTGATGTGCTCTTCAATTGCGTTGGCTCCAGCAGCTGTCCCCAAAAGGTCGATGGGCCTTCGTCGATCGAGACCGTATGCAGGTTCGAGAAGCCACGCCTCTGCCTGCTTCTGGTCTCCCAAAACGTCCGAAGCCTTGGAAAGGATGCCGGCAAAGCGCCAGATGCGGCTGCCAAGTTCCGTTGAAAGCGTCTTTCTTTGGCCTCCTGGTTTCCGCCGCATAAGCTTGCGATGACTGAGCCCCACGGCCTTTTAAAGTGCGTCACCTGTCGTTAGGGTCAGGATGCATTGATTTTCAACGCACTGCGTGATTCACGGCTCGGAAAGCGGAGCGGTGACATGAGTAACCTTTTCTGGCTGACCGACGCGCAGATGGTCAAGCTTTCCCCTTTCTTCCCGAAGTCGCACGGCAAGCCGCGGGTCGATGACAGGCGGGTGCTGAGTGGGATTATCTTCATCAATCGCAATGGCTTGCGCTGGCGAGACGCTCCGGAATCCTACGGACCGCACAAGACGCTGTACAGCCGGTGGAAGCGTTGGAGCGAGAAAGGGATTTTCGCCCAGATGATGGTCGGCCTGGCTGCCGAACACGGGGAGGAGAAGACCGTGATGATCGACGCGACCTACCTGAAGGCACACCGCACCGCGACCAGCATGGCCGCGAAAAAGGGGGGCGTGGTCGCCTGATCGGGCGAACCAAGGGCGGCATGAATACCAAACTGCATGCCATCTGCGACAGCCAAGGGCGACCGCTCAACCTGTTTGTCACCGCCGGTCAGGTCAGCGATTACATCAGTGCGCGGGCGCTTCTGAATAGCCTGCCAAGTGTCGATTGGCTCCTAGGAGATCGGGGCTATGACGCCGACTGGTTCCGAGAAGCGTTGAAATACAAAGGGATACGCGCCTGTATCCCTGGCCGAAAGCAGCGCGCGACGAAGGTGAAATATGACAAGCGCCGATCCAAGGCGACCAGTATTGTATTTTCGCGGAGGGACCACACGATGCCTGTCTTGAGTGACACCTGGTAGCAAACCCAAGCGAAATGCGGGCAGGGACACGATTGCAGAAGGGCAAAACTACAGGGGCGAAACCACATTCCCGGAGAACAGTGTACCTGCAGCAAAGGCCGAAGAATGCATGACATGACTCTCCTTAAGGGTGATTTCTTGGATCGAACTTCACGCCATGATTTCTGTGACTTGCTAAATGCGCACAACCGGTTGCCCTTTCGCCTTGCGGGCGGGGATTGGGTCTTGACCCCTATGCGCGCCGCCGCTAGCCCGCACTCACCCAGCGATACGTCAGGCAGAAACTTCAACCGCAAACAAGCGGAGACGGGACATGATTCTGCGGTGTACTGCTGTGTCGACTTGCGCCCTGCTGGCAGCGATGCCCGCAATGGCCGAAGTTGTCGAACTTGAACAAATCAACGTAAGCCAGCAAAGCAGCGAGACCTTTTTGGGGGAAAGCGTTTCACTCAATACCGGTGCTGTGGCCAAAACAGGTGATGCGATTGCGGAGACGCCGCGGTCGGTAACGGTCGTCACCGCTCAGGAGATTGCCGCGCGCGGTGCGCTGAATGTGGAGCAGGCGCTGCAGTATTCCGCAGGCATCGTCGGCGGTCAGTGGGGGCTGGACAACCGCTCGGACTGGTATCTTGCCCGGGGTTTCAAGGCCAGCACGCTGCATGACGGCCTGCCCGCCCGTTACGGGGCTTACAATGACACCAAGCCCGAACCCTTCCTGCTGAACACCATCGAAGTGCTGAAAGGCCCGGCCTCCGGGCTTTACGGCAGCGGCTCCGTCGGCGGTGTGGTGAACACCACTTCGAAAACCGCGGCCCAGGATTCGGACAACCTGATTCAGTTGCAAGCGGGATCGCATAACCGCAAACAGGTTGCAGCGGATGTGAGCGGCGATCTGAACAGCAGCGGCACCTTGCGCTACCGCTTCGTTGGCGTTCTGCGGGACTCGGAAACCCAGGTCGACCATTCGCAGGATGACGTGCTGGCGCTGGCGCCTTCGGTCACCTGGCGGCCGAATGAGGATACCGAGCTGACAGTGCTGGCAAACTATCAGGAAAATGATGGAAGCCCGCTGATCCAGTTCGCCTCGATTTATGGCACGCTACTGCCTGCGACTGGGTTCGGCAACGGCGATTTCCTTCCCAACAGCGTCTTTGTGGGTGAGCCGGGGTTTGACAAGTTCGACAGCGAGCAGCGCGCTATCACGGCAATGTTTAAACACCGCTTCAACCCGGTTTGGAGCATCAATGCCAATGCGCGCTATCTTGAAGGCGAGGCTGTGTACCAGCATGCCTGGTGGGCTTTCGACAACACCGGCACGGGCCGGTATAACCCGGACGGCACCATCAACCGCACCTTTTACCGGGCGGAAAACCGGCTGAAAACTTGGGCAATCGACGCCTATGCTACGTCGGAATACGCGCTTGGCGGCTTTGATATGAGGACCTTTGCCGGGGTCAGCTATACCCGCGGGCATTATGACAGCGATGCCGGCTATGGTGCCCAAGTCGGCCCGATTGACCCGTTCAACCCGTCCTATGCCGGTTTCAACCCGATCACAGTAACCGATACCCCCGGCACCTCAATCACCGAAGCCGGCGCCTATGTGCAGCATCGTGCCGCCTATGACGACCGGCTCTTCATTGATGTTGGCCTGCGTTATGGCGACATCGAAACCGGATCGAGCAATGGCAGCTTCGGGACAACAACCAATGCCGCCAAGGACAGCGAGTGGACTGGCAATGCAGCGGTCATGTATCGGTTCGACAATGGCTTTGCGCCCTATGTCAGCTATGCTGAAAGCTTCCGCCAGGATGCAATTGGGACCGACGTGAACGGCAATCCGTTCGACCCGACCCGGGGAGAGCAAATTGAAATTGGTGCCAAATACCAGCCGCTTGGCACCGATACGCTGCTGACGGCAGCGGTGTTCGACCTGACCAAATCGAACCTGACGGTGGCCGATCCGGGCAATCCGGGCTTCCAGGTCCAATCGGGCGAAGCGTCCGCTAAGGGGCTGGAACTGGAGGCGTTTCACCGGTTCGGCGCTATCACGGTCGATGCGGCGTATACCTATCTCGATACCGAAGATGCCGAAGGTGATTATATTGCTCAGGTGCCAAAGAACGCTGCATCGCTGTGGCTGAACTACGCGCCTGAAGAAGGCGCGCTGCAGGGTTGGGTGTTCGGGGCTGGTGTGCGCTACAACGGCGAGGCTTGGGACGGGCGCAACACCCAGCTGACGCCCTCATATGCCCTGTATGATGCAGCGGTGTCTTATGGCCAGGACAACTGGCTGGTTTCGCTGAATGTGCGCAACCTGAGCGATGAGCGCTATGTCAGCACTTGCCAGAGCGGGGCCTGCTACTTTGGCGACGGGCGTAATGTGGCGCTGACCCTCACCTCGAAGTTCTGAGCTGCGGCGCCGCGGCTGGTGGATAGGAAAAGGCCCGCGCAGTCAGCGCGGGCCTTCTTCTTTTCCGTCACGGAAACTGGCCTGGGCTATTTCGAAGTTCATCGGAGGTTGAAAGTGAGCTGGCTGAGGTTGAGCTTTTTTGGCGCGGCGCGTTTCATGGCTGGCGCACCACCAGTTCGGCGCTGGAAAGCCCGGCCTGGGCCAGCTGGCGCAGGATGCGGGCCAGGGTTTTGGCCTCCAGCCGGGCGCCGGCGCGCAGCTGGACGCTGGGACTGCCTGCCCTGGCGGCCGCGAGGCGGGTCAGCGCCGCTTCTCCCTCTGCCCTGTCGAAATGCATCCGGCCCGCGGCATTGATGTAGAGCACCGGCTCGGCTTCCGGCTCGGTCTCCGACGCGGCGTCGCGCAGGGTGACATCGAACGGGTCGGGCTGCGCCAGGCGCGAGGTCATCAGGAAGAAGATCAAGAGCAGGAACACCACGTCGATCATTGGCGTCAGGCTGGGCTTGCGCCGGGGCTGGGGGGCTGGGCGAGCACTCGGCCGCCAGCGCCAGAGCTTCCTTTCGCGTGAGCGGTTCGTTGGGCGGCGCCACTTCCGCCGCGGGTGCGGCGTCAGCCTGGCTGCCCTGTCCGGTAGGTTCTGCAGCGGCGGCACCATCAGCGGCAGGCGCCTGAGATGCGGTTTCCGGGCTAGGCGCAGGGGCCTCCGGTTGCGCTCCTGCCGGCGCCGCAGCAACGATCCCGGGCGTGGCGGGCGCCTCGGTTGCGATGGCAGGTGTCGGCGCCTCCTGCGCGGCAGCAAGGGAAGCGGTCAGCAAAAGGGCAGCAAGCACCGCCGCTACGCGGGTGATCATGACTGGCTCCAATAAGCGGCGATATAGCTTTGCCCGGGGGCGGGCTTGTCCTGCCTGAGGGCCTCGCGCAGGTGCTGCACGTCGGACTTCTCGCAGGCGAACCACAGGAAATGGCTGGGGAATTCCTTGCGCGCGGCCAACGCGCGGCCGGCCAGACTGTGTCCGTCGCGGCGGCGCAGCCAGGTCAGGGCGATGCCTTCCGGGACGGTGACCGGATAACCGCAACCTTCACCCTCTTCGCTGAGCAATACAGCCTCGCCCTGGCTGTCCTGCGGCAGGTTCTCCAGGATGCGGGCCGCGGCGGGCAAGGCGGTTTCGTCGGCGTAAAGCAGGATCTTGGAGGTTTCGGGAACACCGCCGCCGCCGGGCCCTGCAATGGCCAACCGGTCCCCGGACTTGGCTTGGCGCGCCCATTCGGCGGCGCGGCCACCGTCATGCAGGAATATGTCGAACTCCATCAGCCCGGCCTCATGGCAAATCCAGCGGGTGGTATAGACCGGGCGGCGCAGCGCCTTCTCCCCCTTCGGCCAGACGGTGGCGCCGTTCTCCGCAACCCTAGGCCATTCCGGTACGGCGCAGCTTGCGGGCGGCAGCAGCAGGCGGAAATGGATGGCATCGTCCTGAAAGCTGACCAGGTCCGGCGTTTCTACCCGGACCCGCAGGAAGGTGCTGCCAACCGGGGTGACCGATTGGACCGCGGTGAAATGCACATTGGGCGGCAGCGCGCCAACGACGGAGGGGTCCGACCAGCGCAGGGCTTCAGAGGCGCCGGGCCGGAATGCGTCCAGATGCCCGGCAACGCCTTCCTTCAGCATATGCAGCCTATCCGGCATGGCCGCGGAAATGCGGATCGCGGTCCCGCCGCCCTCAGCGGCAAAGCTGTAGTGGCCGAAGGCGGGAACTTCGACGATGACGCTGACCGCGCTGTCCTGGATCACAGGCAGCTCATGCTCCTGTGCCATGCCGATGATGGCCGGACGGACGGCAGCAAAGGGCAGCACCGGCAGCGAGGCATCGGCATGCAGCGGGAAGGCGGGGCTGACGGTCATGGCGGCCTCGTTCATTCGGGGATGACATGCGGGGTGCCGTGGACCGGATCGGCAATGATCCGGCAGGGCAGCGCAAAGACGGATTGCATGACCGGCGCGGTGACCACCTCGGCGGGCGTACCCTGGCAGAATACCCGCCCGTCCTTGAGCGCGATCATATGGCTGGCAAAGCGGGCGGCCAGGTTGATGTCATGCAGCACCATCGCGACGGTGCGGCCGGTCTCGCGGTTCAATTGCTGCACCAGCTTCAGGAGTTCGATCTGATGCGGCAGGTCGAGATAGGTTGTCGGCTCGTCCAGCAACAGGATGCCGGTGTCCTGAGCCAGCGCCATGGCGATCCAGGCCCGCTGGCGCTGGCCGCCCGACAGGGCCTCCAGCGGCCGGTCTGCATGGCCCGCCATATTGGTCAGCTCCAAGGCGCGGGCCACGGCATCTGCATCCTGCCTGGACCATTGCCGCAGCGCCGATTGATGCGGTGTCCGCCCGCGGGCTGCCAGGTCACGCACGGTCAGCCCCTCGGGCGCGGTGGGGGTTTGCGGCAGGATCGCCAGGCGCTGCGCAACCGAGCGGCTGCCCTGCCGGTGGATCGCCTTGCCGTCCAGAACGGCCTGCCCGCCGCCGACGGGCTGCAGCCGCGCCAGCGACTTCAGCAGGGTGGATTTGCCGCAGGCATTCGGCCCGACTATCGCCGTCAGCCCGCCATCCGGGATTTCTGCCGACAGGCAGTCGAGCACAGGGGTGCGGGCGAAGGACACCGAAAGGTTTTCGGCCCGCAGGCGGGAGGTTGCAGTCATCAAAGGGATCCTTTCCTGAAGTGCGCCAGCAGCAGCCAGATCAGAACCGGCGCGCCGGTCAGCGCGGTGAAGACACCGGCGGGCAGCTGGATCATTGGCACAGCGCGGGCGGCGGTATCTGCAAGCAGGGTCATCAGCGCGCCTGCCGCTGCAGCGCCAAGCAATACAGGCTTGCCATTGGGGATCAGGCGGCGGGCGATCGGACCGGCGGCAAAGGCAACAAAGGGCAACGGGCCTGCGGTGGTGACGGCAAGCGCAGCCAGCAGGATCCCTGCCGCCGTGACGGCCAGCCGGAGCGGGGAAAGCGGCAGCCCGAGCCCGGTTGCGATATCATCCGCCATCCCAAGCCGGGCAAGCGGGAAATGCAGCCACAGGACAGCAGGCGCCAGCAGCGCCAGGCCGCCCCAGACGAGCCCGGCGTCGTGCCAGTCGCGGGCGTTGAGCGTGCCGATCAGCCAGTTCGCCATATCGGAGGCCGTCTGCGCGTCCATGCGGCTGATAAGCAGGTCCGCGGCGGCAGTGAGCATCAGGCTTGCGCCAATGCCGGTCAAGATCAGCCGGTAGGGCGGCAGCCCGTGCTTCCAGGCCAGCAAGGTCACGGCGGCGGCACTCAGCAGGGCTCCGGCAATGGCGCCGGGCAGCACCATGCCGCCGGTAAGCATCATTGCCGCCAGGGCGCCGCAGCTGGCGCCGGCATTGAAGCCGATCACATCCGGCGAGGCGAGTGGGTTGCGCATCATGGTCTGGAACATCGCGCCGGACAGGCCGAAAGCCGCCCCGGCGCCAAGCGCAGTCAGGATGCGGGGCAGCCGGTGGTCCAGCAGGATTAGCTGCTGGATTGCGCTCCCCTGGCCGCGCAGCGCGCCGAGGGTCTGCGCCGGGCTAAGCGGGTAGCTGCCCATGTGCAGAGCCAAGCCTGCCGCGGTCAAAATCACCGCAAGCAGAGCAGCGCCGGCAAATGCGGCCCGCCGGGAAATCTGCAGCGACAGGAAGGAAAGGCGCAGGGTCCAGATCATAGCTCGCGCACCCCGTTGCGGCGCACCAGCCAGATCAGCACCGGCCCGCCGATCAGCGCGGTCATCACTCCCGCCTGCATATTGCCGCCGAGCAGGGGCAGGCGGCCCAGCAGATCGGCTGCGGTCAGCAAAAGCGCCCCGAACACCGCGGAAAACGCGATCGTCCAGCCAATGCCGGGACCCGCCGTCCAGCGGGCCAGATGCGGCACGATCAGCCCGGCAAAGGCGATGGGCCCGGCCATCGCTACGGTTGCGCCGCAGAGCAGGACAATGGCAACCCCGGCGGTCAGACGCGTCAACCCTGTGCGCACGCCCAGACCCTTCGCGGTGTCTTCGCCCAGCAGCAGCGCATTGAGGCCAAACCCGGCCGCAGCGGCGAGGAGCGTTCCAAGGGCAAGAAACGGCAGCAGCGCATAGAGCGTGCCCGGCAAGACACCGTCAAACCCGCCCAGCACCCAGAAGCGGTAGACATCCAGCGTCTGCTGGCTGACCAGAAGCAGCGCCCGGGTCAGCGCCAGGAACAGAGCGCTGACGGCAGCGCCCGCCAGGATCAGCCGCAGCGGATTGGCCTGGCTGCCGCCGCCAAGCAGGAACACCAGAACCGATGCGGCGAGTCCGCCGCCAAGGGCAACCCAGACGAAGCCTGCGGGATCGGTGACGCCGAACAGCAGAATCGAGATCACGACCCCCAGCGCCGCGCCACCATTGATCCCCAGCAGGCCCGGATCGGCCAGCGGGTTGCGCGTCATGGCCTGGATCAGCGCGCCGGCCATGCCGAGCGCGGCCCCTGCAAGCACCGCGCCCAGCAGCCGGGGCAGGCGCATGGTGCGGACCACGATGTGCTCTGCGCTGCCCGCATCGTAAGCGGTCAAGGCCGCCCAGACATCGCTCCAGCCCGTTGCCCGTACTCCCAGGCGTAAGGCGGCGGCTGACAGAAGCGTCAGCCCGAGCACAGAACCGGCAAGCCACAGCAGGCGCAAATCTGCGGCGGCATGTTCCGAGGGAACAGAAAAGGTTGAATCGGCCATGTCAGGACCCTTCCGGCAATAACCCGGCTTCGGCCATGCCCGGAACCGGTGTTGCTGGGTCGCCATCCATTGCCGCCTCCAGCAACGGGACCAACTTGTCCAGCGCATAGTCCAGGCTCAGCGGGCTGGAATGCGACAGCGCCGCCGCCAGCATCGGACCGGCATAGATTTCGCGGCCCTCGCTGTAGGCGCGCATGGTGTGGCGCAGCGGCATACGGGCGAGTTTTCGGGCATTGCGGCCGGTATCCAGCCAGATCAGCGCGTCCACATCCATGGGCGAAAGGTCCTCGCCGGAGAATTCAGTGTAGAACCTGTTGAGCGCGCGCAGCCCGCCGGGGGCGTCCTGGGCCGAAAAGCCCAAAGACTCCAAAAACTGGCCGCGGATATCCGCCCGGGTATAGGCCTTGGTGTGGCCGGCCCAGGCCATCAAAGCACTTGCCCCCTGCCATTCAGGGTGTGCGGCGCGCAAACCGGCGAACCGCCCTTCGATCCGGGCGATGATAGCCTCCGCCTCGCCGGATTTGCCAGTTGCCGCACCCAGCCTGCGCAGCATGTCCTGCCAGGGAGAGCCGTAATCACCATATTCCGCGCGTGGCGGTATTGTCGGGGCAATCCGCGATAGAAGCGCATATTCCCGCTCGGTGATACCGGACCATTGCGCGGCAATCAGGTCGGGTTCCAACGCGGCAATCTGCTCGATATCGATTTCGCCCTGCAACACAATGGGGCGGGCATCGCCCAATGCCTCATGCCCCCAGTGCCAAACGCCGTAGGGGTCAGTGCCGTACCATTTGCGCAGCGCATAGGGTGTCTCTCCCAGGGCCAGCAGGAAGTCATGCCCGATGAAGCTGAGCGAAATGATGCGTTCAGGTTTGGCTGGCACAGTTGTCGTGCCATAGCGGTGTTCGATGACAGCGGGGAAAGGGGCCGCGGAGGCAGCCGCGGGCGCAAAGATAAGGAAAGGTGCGGCCAGCAACAGGACCGCACTGAGCCGGTTCCGCTTTCCCGGACTGCAGCAGCCAAGCAGACCGGCACCTGCGTTAAGGAAAAAACGACCCAGTTTCATAACTCGCTCCAGCCATTGGCACGGTATGCAACCGTACCGGGATGTTAATTTGGGATTGGCTGGACTGCTTTCCGCTCAAATGTGGCGGCCGTCTTGCTGTAGTGCGCCCGGTAAAGGCAGCTCAGACGTCTAATTAACCTTAGTTCTTTTGTCAAGTTAACCGCCTTGCCGCAGCTGCGGCGGTTCTGGCATGTTTGCGGAGGAGCCGGCTGATGTCCCGCAGAGGCTGCAGATACAGGATGCGCAGGCTGGCCGCCGAACTGCGTTCAGAGGCATCCAGCCCGACTTGCAGTTCCTCTTCTCCATGCGACAGGTGCAGCGAACTGAACATCCAGTCCGACACCGCCAGCGATGATCCGGAGAACAGCACCTTGCGGTTAAAAACAAGTGCCAGTACCGCTCGCAGCGGGCTTTTGCGGATGAGGACAAGCCAGGCCGGCGCGAGCAGGGTAGACAGGGCCAGGTAGCCGAAGAACACCCGCTTCTTCGGGTTGGCAAAACCCGCAAACACGGCGGTGATCTGCTCCAGGGTATCCACTGCGAAGCCTCAATCGGGCACCGCCTGCCAGCGCTGCCCGGTTTGGTATCAGCCGGTCTCGGCACCGCCGCCGCCGCTCAGGCTGTCGACCAGCCCGGCAGTTGCGTCATTAGCGCGCACCTCGATACCAAAGCTCTCCAGCAGCAGCTCCTGCACCCGCAGCAGGTAGCTGTTTCAGGACATCTTGCGGTTCCGTTCAAAGTTGCCGTCCGCATCCAGGCCACTGACAAAGGTGCCGTCCAGGGTCACCGGGCCGTGACCGATCAGCCGGTTCAGATGCACTGCGGTTTTGCGAAGGTTGTTCTTGCCGGGTTGCAGCGCCATGGCAAAACTTTTCAACTCGCGCCAGTGCTTGACGTAGGCACGGTAGGCTTCGTCGCGGGCCACGTCATCGGCAGCGCCGGTGATTTTGGAGATGTCCTTGTTAACCGGCCCCGCATATTTGAATGCGTCCTCGGCCAGAACCAGTTCCCAATTGCCGGTAATTACTTTTGCGTAGGGGCGGGGCATGTATTCGAGGAAGATCGACACCGGCTGGGTCTGCACCTCGACCGCCCAACCGGTCAGCAGGCTGATGTCGGGTGTCGGGAATCCGGTTCCGCCGCCCATACCCTCATAGAAACCCGCCAGGAAGTCCGCGGCTGCAGTAGCGGTGGTGAAGCTAGAGATGCTCTTCTCATAGGCCGCGAACAAGGCGCCGGTCTGCGCATCGGTGACGTAGTAATTGGCGGAGGTGGTATAGGCCTCGGCGGCCACAAAGGACACGCCTGATCTGT
>NZ_JAXMOX010000051.1:0-25025 GCF_034669605.1 Leisingera sp. | reverse complement strand
AAAGAGAAGCCAAAGCTTTCTCAACGCCGCTCAGAAATCGACGGCGATGCCTTTCTTCTCCCAGTCGCCGTAACGGGCTGGGTCGGGGCCCTCGCGGCCGCCCAGTTCCTTGGGGGGCGGGCTCTGCGCTTCAGCGGCCTTGCGGCGTTCCTCGGCCTCGGCCAAGGCGCGCCGGGCGGCAGGTGGCAGGTCTTTCGTTTCGGGCGCAGTCTCTTCGCTCATCGCGGGTTCCTTTATGCTCGGGCCATGATATACGCCCCTGTCCCGCGCAAACAACCCAGCGCCCGTAGGAGTTGCCAGATGTCCGATAGCAATCACGCCCGCCGCACCGCGGTTTACCTGCTGGATCAGGTCATGGGAGAGGGGCGTCTGCTGGCGGAATGCTATGCCGGAGGTGCGCTGGAAAAGCTGGCTCCGGAAGACCGGGCGCGGGCACAGCGGCTGGCAGTGGAAACCTTGCGCAACCTCGAACGCGCCGACCGGGTGCTGAAGAAGCATCTGAAAAAAACACCGCCAATAACTGTGCTGAATGCGCTGCGGCTGGGAACGGTGGAGCTGTGTTCGGGCGGCGCGGCGCACGGCGTGGTGAACGCAATGGTGGCCATTGTCTCCAAGCACCGGCGTCATGGGCAACTCAAGGGGCTGGTCAATGCGGTATTGCGCAAGGTGGCAGAGGACGGTCCGGCGGAATGGGCCAAGCTGCGTGTGCCGCGCTTGCCGAACTGGTTGCGCAAACCCCTGGTGCAGGCCTGGGGCGCTGAGGCGATGCTGGGAATGGAGGCTGCGCATTTCGCGGGGGCCCCGCTGGATGTTACTGCGAAGTCCGATGCGGATCTAAGCGCTTTGAATGGGGAACCATTGCCCACCGGCTCTGTACGTATTGCCAGTGCAGGGCAGGTATCGGCGCTTCCGGGATATGAGGCCGGCGACTGGTGGATCCAAGATGCTGCTGCCGCGTTGCCCGCCCGCATACTGAATGTCCAGCCGGGAGAGCATGTGCTGGAACTGTGCGCGGCGCCGGGCGGCAAAACCATGCAGATGGCGGCCGCAGGTGCCAAGGTGACCGCAGTGGATGTTTCGGAAAACCGCATGTCCAGGCTTCAGGACAACCTGACCCGCACTGGATTGCAAGCGGAGCTGATTGTGGGTGACGCACTGAAGCAAGAGGGGCAGTTCGATGCCGTGCTGCTGGACGCCCCTTGTTCTGCCACTGGCACAATCCGCCGCCACCCGGATTTGCCAATGGCCAAAGATGGCAGTGACTTTGGTGCCCTGATCGAACTGCAGGCGCACATGCTGGCCCACGCCTGGACCTTGGTGAAGCCCGGCGGGCGGCTGATGTTCTGCACCTGCTCCCTGCTGCCGGATGAGGGCGAATGCCAGGTCGAGGAAGCGCTGGACATGTATCAGGAGATGTCAATCGACCGCGAAGGATTGCGGGTTCCCGGCGTGGATCAGGACTGGATCAGCGAAGAGGGCGGCTTGCGGTTGCGTCCTGATTTCTGGTCTGAGCGCGGCGGCATGGATGGGTTTTATATGGCCCTCTTGCGCAAATCCGCGTGACCCCGGGGCGTCTCCGGTATTCGTCGGTGACTTGATCCGCCCCCCGCGTTATGCTCGCGCCAAAACGCCCTGGCAAAATCTGGCGTGAGGCAAAAAGAGCATGTCCACTTTTGACAGAATGGCCGGCCGTGGCACCCGGCTGCTGAACAGCTATTACGCCTGGCGGGCGCGCAGCCAGCCGGCTGCTACCGGCTTTGTCTCGCAACCCGAGCCGCGCACCATCGGCAGCTTTGCCCGCGGCCGGCAGCTGGTGGCCGGTAACCTGCTGTTTGCCGGTTATTTGGTCGAATCGCCTGACACCGGATTGTGGGAGGTTGCCGCCCCGGATGCGGCGTTTGATGCGGAGCGGCAGGGGTTTTCCTGGCTCGATGACCTGGCTGCTGTCGGGGATTTCAAGGCCCGAGCCAAAGCACAGAAATGGGTCTGGGGCTGGATCCGGCAGCACGGGCGCAGCGGCGGGCTGGCCTGGCTGCCCGACCTGACCGGGCGGCGGGTGATCCGCTGGATCAATCACGCGCTGTTCCTGCTAAGCGGTAAGGACCGGGCCGAGACCGAGGCTTTTTATGGCTCCCTGTCGCGGCAGACCTGGTATCTGGCGCAGCGCTGGCAGGGGGCCGCGCCCGGCCTGCCGCGTTTCGAGGCCCTATGCGGGCTGATCTACGCCGGCCTTGCCCTGCAGGGACGCGAAGAACTGGCCGATCCGGCGGTCCGCGCGCTGGCGGCAGAATGCGAGGCGCAGATTGATGATCAGGGCGGGTTGCCGACCCGCAACCCCGAGGAACTGCTGGAAGTATTCACCCTGCTGACCTGGGCCGCGGCGGCCCTGCATGAAGCCGGGCGCGCAGTGCCGCCCGCGCATATCAATGCTATTGAGCGGATCGCCCCTACTTTGCGTACCTTGCGCCACAGCGACGGCGGGCTGGCTCGGTTCCACGGCGGCGGCCGCGGCTTGGAAGGGCGGCTGGACCATGCCCTCGCGGCCAGTCATGTGGCAGTGCGCCACGCGGACGGGCTGGCGATGGGGTTTGCCCGGCTGTCGGCGCGGCGGACCTCGGTCATTGTCGATGCCTCGGCCCCTCCCAGGGGCAAGGCGTCCAACTACGGCCATGCCTCGACCCTGGCGTTTGAACTGACGTCAGGGCGGCGGCCTCTGATTGTGAATTGCGGATCGGGCGAAACCTTCGGCGCCGAATGGCGCCGGGCCGGGCGCGCCACGCCTTCGCATTCCACGCTGTGCATCGAGAGGCATTCCAGCGCCCGGCTGGCTGCTCCGCACAAGACCACCGGCCATGAGGAATTGATCGAAGCTCCTGATGAGGTGCCGCTGGAGGTCAGCGACCTGGCGGATGGCTGCCGGTTCCAAGGCGGGCACAATGGGTATGCTGCCCATTTCGGGCTGACCCATGCCCGCACCTTGGATTTGTCGTTTGACGGGCGGGCGCTCAGCGGCGAGGACATGCTGGTGGCGCTGGATGATGCCGCCAAACGCCGGTTCGCTAAGGTGCGGGATGCCAGTGCGGAGGGCGGCATCGGCTTTGCCCTCCGCCTGCATCTGCACCCTGAGGTGGATGCGGCCCTTGACTTGGGCGGCGCCGCGGTATCCATGGCGCTCAAGAGCGGGGAAATCTGGGTGTTCCGCCATGACGGAACCTGCCAGTTGCGGCTGGAACCGAGCGTTTTCCTGGAAAAGACCCGCTTGAAGCCGCGTGCGGCAAAGCAGATCGTTTTATCCGGGCGCGCGATAGAGTATGCGACACGCATCCGGTGGACGCTGAGCAAAGCGCAGGAGACTGCGGTTGCCGTGCGAGACCTGAACCGGGACGAACCCGAGACGTTTGACTGAGCCTTTGAAAAGGACCGCCCTGCCATGACCGACCTACACCCCGTACGCCGTGCGCTGCTTTCCGTATCCGACAAGACCGGCCTGACTGAGTTAGGCAAGGCGCTGTCCGAACGCGGTGTTGAACTGCTGTCGACAGGCGGGTCTGCCAAGGCGCTGCGCGATGCGGGTCTGACTGTCAAGGATGTCTCGGAAGTGACCGGTTTTCCGGAAATGATGGACGGACGCGTGAAGACCCTGCACCCGATGGTGCATGGCGGCTTGTTGGCGCTGCGCGACAATGACACCCATGTCGCTGCGATGAACGAACATGGTATCGGCACCATAGACCTGCTGGTGGTGAATCTCTACCCGTTCGAAGCCGCCCTTGCGCGCGGTGCCGGTTATGATGAGATGATCGAAAACATCGACATCGGCGGGCCGGCAATGATCCGGGCGGCCTCCAAGAACCACCTGTTTGTGAACGTCGTGACCGACGTTCAGGACTATGAGGCACTGCTAGCAGAGCTGGACCGGAACGACGGTCAGACCTCCTATGCATTCCGCCAACGCCTGTCGCAGACAGCCTATGCCCGCACCGCAGCCTATGATGCCGCTGTGTCGAACTGGATGGCCTCGGCGATTGAAGAGAAAACTCCGCGCCGCCGCGCCTTCGCCGGAGAGCTGAAACAGACTTTGCGTTACGGTGAGAACAGTCATCAGGAAGCGGCCTTCTATACCGACGGCAGCAACCGCCCCGGCGTCGCCACCGCGCAGCAGTTGCAGGGCAAGGAACTGTCCTACAACAACATCAACGACACCGACGCGGCCTATGAACTGGTGGCGGAGTTCGATCCTGCCGACAGCGCCGCCGTCGCCATTATCAAACACGCCAACCCCTGCGGCGTGGCCAAGGGGGCGACCCTGGCCGAGGCGTACCAAAAGGCATTCGACTGCGACCGCACCTCGGCCTTTGGCGGTATTGTTGCACTGAACCAGCCGCTTGACGCGGACACCGCGGCCAAGATCGTGGAGATCTTTACCGAAGTGGTCATTGCGCCGGGCGCGTCGGAGCAAGCGAAAGAGATCTTTGCCGCCAAGAAGAACCTGCGTTTGCTGCTGACCGATGGTTTGCCGGACCCGCGCAAGGCCATCACCGCCTACAAACAGGTGGCTGGCGGTATGCTGGTGCAGGACAAGGACGTCGGCTACGTCGATATGGGCGATCTGAAGGTGGTGACCAAGACGGCCCCGTCTGAAGCGCAGATGCAGGACATGCTGTTCGCCTGGAAGGTTGCCAAGCATGTGAAATCCAACGCCATTGTCTATGTGAAGGACAGCGCCACCGTTGGCGTCGGCGCCGGCCAGATGAGCCGCTTGGACAGCGCCAATGTGGCCGCAGCCAAGGCCGGCCGCATGGCAGCGGAGCTGGGCCTGGAAGAAAGCCTCGCCAAGGGCTGCGCGGTGGCTTCGGATGCGTTCTTTCCCTTCGCGGACGGTCTGCTGGAAGCGGCTGCCGCAGGCGGGGCCTGCGTGATCCAACCGGGCGGCTCGATGCGTGACGACGAGGTGATCAAGGCGGCGAATGACGCCGGTCTGGCTATGGTCTTCACCGGCATGCGCCACTTCCGCCACTAAGCCGGGGCTTTTACGACATGGCAGCACGTTGGATGATCTGGGGCGCCGGCCTTTCGTTTCTGGCGGATCAGGCCAGCAAATACCTGGTGATCCATTGGATGGGGTTGGACCAGCGCCACCGGATCGACGTGCTGCCGCCGTTTCTGAACTTCCGCTACGGCGAGAACACCGGCATCAACTTCGGCCTGTTCGGCGGCGGCGACGAAGCATCCCGCTGGATTCTAATCGGGATGTCACTGGCGATTTGCCTGGCCCTTGTCGTCTGGATCGCCCGCGCGCCGAAGGCGTCGCGGGGCATGCAGTTGTCAGCCGGACTGGTGATAGGCGGTGCGCTCGGCAATGTCGCGGACCGGCTGTTGTACGGCTACGTGCTGGATTTCCTGAACACTTCATGCTGCGGCATCCAGAACCCGTTTGTGTTCAATGTTGCCGATATCTTCATCTTTGCAGGCGCAGCCGGGCTGATCTTCTTTGACGGGCGGCGCAAAAAGCCTGCGTAGACCTCGCTCGGCAATTGCGCTAAAAGCGCTGAGAAACAGGCAGGAGTTAGGGGTAATGCGGATCCCGTTCGGAGTGATTGTTCTGGCAGGCGCACTGGCCGTGGCCGGCTGCGGGCAAAAAGGGCTGCGCCTTATTCAGAAGCCGGGCACGGGCCCGGATGAATTCCTGGTCTTGCCCTCTAAACCGCTGAGCACACCGGAAAACTACAGCAGCCTGCCGGCCCCGACACCGGGCGGAGTCAATCTGACGGATCCCAACCCGCAAGCCGAAGCGGTTGCCGCCCTCGGCGGCAAGCCCGGTGCGCTGGTTCCGGGCAATGGTATTCCCGCCAGCGATGCGGCCCTTTTAACAGCTTCCAGCCGCTATGGTGTGGAACCGGGCGTGCGCGAAACAGTCGCCGAAGAGGATGCAAAATTCCGCCACCGCAATCGTCGTGTGGGCCGGATCAAACTGTTGCCGGTCGATCGCTACGAGCAGCTTTACAAAAAACAGACGCTGGACCCGCACGCCGCCAACGAACAATTCCGCCGTGCCGGAGCTGCTACCCCATCTGCTCCGCCGGTTGACGGTCTCTGATCCTCACGTTTCTGCCAGCCAGTCTTGTAAGACGCCAGCAGCAGCGTAGGTTATCGGCACTCTTTCTGATGGCAATGGGTGGCGAATTGTGGCTGCATTAAATCTACGAGCAGTAACCGCACTGTGCCAGGCAAGGGCAGAAGTGCAGAAATTGGAGGATGCCAGATGATCCAGAGGATCACATTGGCCGCCGCAGCGCTGACTGCTGCCCTGACTGGCCCGCTGCGGGCAGAAAATGAGGCGGTGACGGCGTTCACCCTCGACAACGGCATGGAGGTGGTTGTGATTGAGGACCATCGCGCGCCGGTGGTGCAGCAGATGGTCTGGTACCGGGCCGGCTCTGCTGACGAGCCGCCGGGCCAGTCCGGGGTTGCCCACTTCCTGGAGCATTTGTTGTTCAAGGGCACCGATAAACTGGCGCCGGGTGAGCTGTCGGCTACCGTGCGGGCCAATGGCGGGCAGGACAATGCCTTCACCAGCTATGACTACACTGCCTATTTTCAGCGCGTCGCCGCCGACAGGTTGGAACTGATGATGCAGATGGAAAGCGACAGGATGACCAATCTGCGGCTCGGCGAAGAGGATATCGCCACCGAGCGGGAAGTTATCCTGGAAGAGCGCAACCAGCGCACCGACAATGATCCGGTGGCTTTGTTCCGCGAACAGCTGCAGGCGGTGCAATATCTGAATCACCGTTACGGCCAGCCGGTGATTGGCTGGCGCCATGAGATGGAGAGCCTTGATATGGAGGACGCGATGTCCTTCTACCGGACCTATTACGCGCCCAACAATGCCATTCTGGTGGTCTCCGGTGATGTCGGACCGGACGATGTAAAGGCGCTCGCCGAGAAGTATTACGGCGTGATCCCGGCAAACCCGGAACTGCCGGAGCGCTTCCGCAGCCAGGAGCCGCCGCAGACTGCAGCCCGCCGCCTGACTTTCGAGGATCCGCGGGTCGCCCAGCCTTATGTGCAACGTTCCTATCTGGCGCCAGAACGCGACAGCGGCGCCCAGCAGAAAGCCGCAGCCCTGTACTTGCTGGCGGAACTTCTGGGTGGCGGCAATACTTCCTACCTGGCAGATGCGCTGCAATTCGACCAGCAGGTCGCTGTCTACTCCGGCGCCTTCTATTCGGGCAGCTCGCTGGACGATACGTCGTTCACTGTTCTGGTGGTTCCGGCCGAAGGCGTCAGCATGCAGCAAGCGGAGGAGGCGCTGGACGCCACTATTGCCCGCTTCCTGGAGGCGGGCGTGGACGAGGCTCAGCTGGAGCGCATCAAGCTGCAGTTGCGCGCTTCAGAAACGTACAACCGTGACAACGTGAACGGAATTGCCAACCGCTATGGCCAGGCACTCAGCATCGGGCTGACCGTGCAGGATGTGCAGGACTGGCCCAAGATTCTGCAATCGGTCACGGCGGATGAGATCATCGCCGCCGCAAAGGAGGTTCTGCGGCCTGAAACGTCAGTTACAGGCTGGATGACCCGCAGCCAGGAGGTAACCCAATGACTTCGCTTAAATTCATTGCGGCATCATTGGTGGCTTTTGTGTTGGCGCTGCCCGCTTGGGCTGGAATTAAGATCGAGGAAGTCACGTCTCCTGGCGGCATCACTGCCTGGCTGGTCGAGGACCATGCGATTCCCTTCTCGGCTCTTGAGCTGCGCTTTCGCGGCGGCACTTCATTGGATGCCCCGGGGAAACGCGGGGCGGTGCACATGATGACCGGATTGCTGGAGGAAGGCTCCGGCGATCTGCGCGCGCAGGATTACGCCCGCGCACTGGAAACCCTGGCGGCGGAGTTTTCCTATGATGCCGACAAGGATTCAGTGTCCGTTTCCGCCCGTTTTCTGACTGAAAACCGCGAGGATGCGGTGGCCCTGTTGCGCCAGACACTGTTTGAGCCGCGGTTCGACCAGGATGCGCTGGACCGGGTCCGGGCCCAGGTGCTGGCGGGGCTGCGTTCTGATGCCAAGAACCCGAACACGATCGCGGGCGAGGCTTTCTCGCGGATGGCCTATGGCGATCACCCCTATGCCAGTGACGGCAAGGGGACGCTGGAGTCGGTTTCCGCGCTCAGCCGGCAGGATATTTTCGATGCCTATGAGGCGGTTTTTGCCCGTGACAGGCTGTACGTCAGCGCGGTGGGGGATATCACCGCCGAGGAGCTTGGCTTGCTGCTGGATGAGCTTCTGGGTGCCTTGCCTGCCGAGGGCGGACCAATCCCGGGGCCTGCTGAGGTCGCCATCACGGGCGGCGTCACTGTTGTGGATTTCGATACCCCGCAATCTGTGGCTCTGTTCGGCCAAAAGGGAATCAAGCGCGAAGACCCGAATTTCTTCACGGCTTATGTGATGAATCAGATCCTGGGTGGCGGGTCTTTCGAAACCCGGCTGATGACCGAGGTGCGGGAAAATCGCGGGCTGACCTACGGCGTTTATTCCTATCTGGTGCCGCGTGATCTGGCGGCGGTATACATGGGGTCGGTGGCGTCGGCCAACAGCAAAATGGCCGAAGCGGTCGAGGTGATCCGCAATGAATGGCGCCGCATGGCCGAACAGGGCGTGACCGAAAAAGAGCTGAAGGATGCGCAGACCTATCTGACCGGCGCCTACCCGCTGCGCTTTGACGGCAATGGCCGTATTGCGTCGATCCTCGCTGGCATGCAGATGGACCACTTGCCGATCAGCTATGTGGAAACCCGCAATGACCGTATCAATGCGGTTACATTGGACGACGTGAACCGCTTTGCCGCGGAATTCTTGGATCCTGACGGCTTGCATTTCGCCATTGCGGGACGCCCCGAGGGTCTGGCCTCCACCAACTGACAGCCCTCAGGCGGGGCCGCGATGCCCCGCTTGCCATCCTGCACAGCACACTGCCGCGCACGGCAGCGGGCGCTTGCCGCTTTCCCTTTCAATTTAGCCCAAACTCATGTAAGGGCGAGCTTGTCTGAGACGATGTGCCAGGCCCCGGCACGCGAAAGCAAGATAGATGGGGCCGGCGGCAATGGGGCCGCCACGCAACGGGAGACCCGGAGGGCCGGGAGTGCTCCCATTTAGGATACGCTAGATGTTTAACGTTTCGAAAAAATCGATGCAGTGGGGCGAAGAGACGCTCACACTGGAAACCGGCAAGGTTGCCCGCCAGGCTGATGGCTCTGTGATTGCCACGCTGGGCGAAACCTCGGTCATGGCCAACGTGACCTTTGCCCGACAGCAGAAGCCCGGCCAGGACTTCTTCCCGCTGACCGTGCATTACCAGGAAAAATACTACGCTGCGGGCAAAGTGCCCGGCGGCTTCTTCAAGCGCGAAGCGCGTCCGACCGAAAAAGAAACCCTGACCGCGCGCCTGATCGACCGTCCGATCCGTCCGCTGTTTGTTCCCGGCTTCAAGAACGAAGTCCTGGTGATGTGCACCGTGCTGAGCCACGACCTGGTCAACGACCCGGACATGGTTGCAATGATCGCCGCCTCCGCTGCGCTGACCCTGTCGGGCGCACCGTTCATGGGTCCGATCGCAGGCTGCCGCGTTGGCTTCGAGGACGGCGAGTACGTTCTGAACCCGACCGTGGACGACATGCAGGACCTGCGCCTGAACCCCGAGCAGCGTCTGGACCTGGTTGTTGCAGGTACCAAAGATGCCGTGATGATGGTGGAATCGGAAGCCTACGAACTGTCCGAAGCTGAAATGCTGGGTGCGGTGAAATTTGCCCACGAACAGATCCAGCCGGTAATCGACCTGATCATTTCGCTGGCTGAAGAAGCTGCGAAAGAGCCGTTCGACTTCCAAGCGCCGGATTACTCCGAGCTATATGAAGCGGTCAAAGCGGCCGGCGAAACCGAGATGCGCGCCGCATTCGCGATCAGCGACAAGCAGGAGCGCACCGCCGCTGTTGCCGCGGCACGCGAAACCATCAAAGCCGCTCTGACTGAAGAGCAACTGGGCGACGCAAACCTGGGTTCCGCGCTGAAAAAGCTGGAAGCCGGCATTCTGCGTGGCGACGTTGTCAAAACCGGCAAGCGTATCGACGGCCGTGCGACTGACGAGATCCGTGCGATCGTGTCCGAAACCGGCCTGCTGCCGCGGACCCATGGTTCGGCGCTGTTCACCCGTGGCGAAACCCAGGGCCTAGTCGTGACCACGCTGGGCACCGGCGACGACGAGCAGTTCATCGACGCGCTGCACGGCAACTTCAAGTCCAACTTCCTGCTGCACTACAACTTCCCGCCCTACTCGGTGGGTGAAGTCGGCCGTGTCGGCGGCCCCGGCCGCCGCGAAATCGGCCACGGTAAGCTGGCCTGGCGTGCTTTGCAGGCGGTTCTGCCTGCGGCAACCGACTTCCCCTACACTATCCGCCTGGTCTCCGAGATCACCGAATCGAACGGTTCGTCCTCGATGGCCTCGGTCTGCGGCGGCTCGCTGTCAATGATGGATGCGGGCGTGCCGCTGAAGGCGCCGGTGGCCGGTGTCGCCATGGGGCTGATCCTGGAAGACGACGGCTCCTACGCGATCCTGTCCGACATCCTGGGTGACGAAGACCACCTGGGCGACATGGACTTCAAAGTGGCAGGCACCGAAAACGGCATCACCTCGCTGCAGATGGACATCAAGGTTGCAGGCATCACACCCGAGATCATGGAGAAAGCCCTGGCGCAAGCCAAAGACGGCCGGATCCACATCCTCGGCGAGATGGCGAAAGCCCTGACCGAAGCGTCCGAGTTCTCGGTCCACGCTCCGCGTATCGAGACCATGCAGATCCCGACCGACAAGATCCGTGAAGTGATCGGCTCCGGCGGCAAGGTGATCCGAGAGATCGTCGAAGTGTCCGGCGCCAAGGTCGACATCAACGACGATGGCGTGATCAAGATCGCCAGCCCGAACGGCGAGGCCATCAAGAAGGCCTATGACATGATCCATTCGATCGTGGCAGAGCCGGAAGAAGGCCAAGTCTACACAGGCAAGGTTGTGAAGATCGTCGACTTCGGCGCATTTGTGAACTTCTTTGGCAAGCGCGACGGCCTGGTGCACGTCTCGCAGATCGAGAACCGTCGCCTGAACCATCCTTCGGACGTTCTGAAGGAAGGCCAGGAAGTGAAGGTCAAGCTGCTGGGCTTCGATGACCGCGGCAAGGTCCGCCTGTCGATGAAAATCGTTGATCAGGAAACCGGCGAAGAAATCGCGCCGGAAAAGAAAGAAAAAGCAGAGCAGGACTGATCCCTGTCTGACTGCACATAAACAGCCCGGGGCGCGCGATCCGCGCCCCGGGTTTTCCATTTCCGCCGGGACGTACATGGAACAGTCTTTGCCGCCCCGTGTGACCATCATAACGGTCACCTATAATTCTTCCGCCGTTGTTGAGAGCCTATTACGCTCCATTCCCTCTTCGGTGCCGTGCATTCTGGTCGACAACGCCTCCCGGGATGCGGCGGACACCCGTTCGCTGGCTGCAGCATATGGCGCCTCATTCATTGCGAACCCGCAAAACACCGGCTTTGGCCCCGCCTGCAATCAGGGGGCGGCACAGGCGGACACTGAGTTTCTATTTTTCGTGAACCCTGATGCCGAACTGTTCGAAGACACGCTGGAGCATCTGTTGGCTGCTGCCGATGCCCACCCAAAGGCGTCCGCTTTCAACACCCGTATTGTCAAAGACGACGGGTCGCTGTTCTTCAAACGCCGCAGTAAGCTGATCCCGAAATCGCTTTGGCTGGGCCGCAACGCCGCGAAGCAGGACGGCGAGGTTCCGGTGCTGTCGGGCGGTGCGCTGCTGGTGCGCAAATCGGCCTTTGACCACGTCGGTGGCTTTGACCCGAAAATCTTCCTGTTCCACGAGGACGACGACCTCAGTCTGCGCCTGAAGTCGGAATGCGGGCCGCTGCGCTATGTCTTTGGCGCCAAGGTGAAGCACCTTCTGGGCCATGCTACCGAACGTTCGGCGCGCACGGCGGCGCTCAAGGCCTGGTACATGGGCCAGTCGCGGGTCTACGGCGCCCGCAAGCACGGCTTGCCTTTTGGCTTCCTGCGGGCCTTGGGGGAAGCGTCGCTGCAGCTGATCTCACCGCTGAACCTGGTGTCGGCGCGCAAACGGTCCAAGAACTGGTACTATTTCCGCGCTATCCTCAGCAGCGCAGGCCAGCAGTCCGCGGACCGCCCGCCGCCTTGGCAGCAAGACTGATCTGGCTGGCACACAATGGTTGCAATTTACAGGCGTCCCGCATGAAACGGCCCCCGCTTTGGAAAATCACCCGAGAGCTGAAACGCCCGTTGCAGCAGATCACTCAGCTGCCCAGCCGCCTCGGCTCGCTGCTGCTGGGCCGCTGGTATTATGACGCAGTCCTGGCCCGCAAGATCCGCTGCACCGAGGGCGCCATACCGGCTGGACCGCAGCCTGCGGTCTACCTGATTTTCCCCAGTCAGGGCCTGCAAGATTCCCACTTCATCGCTCTGCGCTATCTGATCGACAGCGGTTTTGCCCCGGTTGTGGTCTCCAACATCCCGCTTGGCGATGCCGATCGGCAGCGGCTGAGCAAAGTCTGCTGGCTGTGCATTGAACGCCCGAATTTCGGATATGACTTCGGCGGCTATCGCGACGGGCTGCTGACGGCCCATACGCGGCTGAAGCGCATTGACCGGCTGGTGCTTCTGAATGATTCCTCGTGGTTTCCGCTGCCGGGTGCAGGCGACTGGCTGGCGGAGGCCGAAGCACTGAATGCGGATTTCGCGGCTGCCGCCTGCAACTACGGCCATCCGCGGGTGGAGGCTGAACGCTTCCGCAGCATCAACTGGGGCTATTCTACCGCCAGCCGGAATTTCCAGTACTGCTCCTTTGCGCTGATGCTGTCAGGCGGCCTGATGGCTGATCCGAATTTCATCAAGTTCTGGAAGCGCTTCCCGCTGACCAACAACAAGAAATTCATTGTCCGGCGGGGTGAAACCGGCCTTACCCAGTGGGTGCTGGCACATGGGTTTTCGCATGGTGCCGTGCTGAAGACCGCAGATTTGGATCAGCGGCTGGCGCAGCTGCCACCGGACGAAATCCGGCAGGTCGCCGAAGAAACGGTCATCTTCGGCCGCCCCAGCCTGGCGGCGCTGAAGGCCAGGCTGCTGTCAAACGGCGCCCCCGCGGAAGATTACCTGTCCTTCATCCTGACCGCCGTTGCCACCCAAGGCGTCAGCTATACGCTGCCTGCCTACTTGCATGCCGCGGCAGGGTTCGCCTTCCTCAAGAAATCGCCCTGCTGGCTGACCCGGGACGGGTCGGACATCACTCTGCGTTTTGCGGCCGGGCTGAAGGGCGAAGCTGGTCAGGTCTTCGCCGCAGAGGCCTGTCAATTACGTCAAAGCCGGGCGCCGGACTTTCCACCGGCTCCGGACTGACCTCAGCAATATACAAAAAACAAGCCGCCCGACGGCGGCTTGCAAGCATTGCAGTTGAGAACGCCGGTTACTCCGGTGCCTTGGTCTTGCGCAGGTAGGGGAAGATGGTCTTGAATTCGCCGAACTTCGCCTTTGCGTCCTCGTTCGACACGGTGGGCGGAATGATCACATCCTCGCCGGGCATCCAGTTCGCCGGTGTGGCAACACCCTTGCCCAGCGACATTTGCAAACCGTCCAGCGCCCGCAGGATCTCGGCAAAGTTGCGGCCCACGGTCATCGGATAGGTCATCGACAGTTTCAGCTGCTTGTCCGGGCCGATGATGAACACCGACCGCACGGTAGCGCTGTCTGCAGGCGTGCGGCCATCGGGCAGATAGGCTTCGGCGGGCAGCATGTCGAAGGCTTTGGAAACTGCCAGACCGTCATCTGCGATGATCGGGAAGCCCGGCGCCGCGTTGCCGTATTCCTCGATGTCCTTTTTCCACTTCTTGTGGTCCTCGACCCCATCAACCGAAACGCCAAGGACCTTGGTGTTGCGCTTTTTCCATTCCTCGCTCAGCTGCGCCACTGCGGAAAACTCAGTGGTGCAGACCGGGGTGAAATCCTTGGGGTGCGAGAACAGAATCGCCCAGCTGTCGCCGATCCAATCATGAAAGGTGATGGTGCCCTGATCCGTTTCCGCAGTAAAATCGGGGACCGTGTCGTTAATGCGCAAACCCATGGCCGTATCTCCTTTTCAGATGAGTTTTGAGTCGTCTCGACTGCAACTTAGGTAGTCTAACGCAACGATACAGCCCCCGTACCGGGAAACCACGAAAAATCGGCGCCAGCCGCCGAGGCGAAAGATTGCAGCCGGTCCAAGCGGCCATTGACAATGCGTGCAATAATTTGATCAAATTATGCGGCGACACCCTTGCCCCGCCCTTGCCCCCGTGCCGGAGCGGTGACACAGTGGCCGCGAAACCGACAAGGCGGCAACCAGAATACCTCTGATTTGGGAGATCCCGAGATGCTCGAGAAACGCGAATTTTATATCAACGGCCAGTGGGTCGCCCCTGTGGCCTCCCATGACTTTGAGGTGATCAACCCCTCGACCGAAGAACCCTGCGCTGTCATTTCTCTGGGCTCCGAAGCGGACACCAACGCCGCTGTGGCTGCCGCCAAAGCAGCGCTGCCAGGCTGGATGAACACCCCGGTGGCAGACCGCATCGCGCTGGTGGAAAAGCTGGTTGATGTCTATGAGGCACGCGCCGAGGACCTGGCTCAGGCGATGTCGCTGGAAATGGGCGCACCGATCGACTTGTCGCGCACGTCGCAAGTCGGTGCCGGCAGCTGGCACCTGCGCAACTTCATCGCCGCAGCCAAGGAATTCGACTTTGACGCTCCGTTGAACGAGCGCAGCCCCAACGACCGCATCATTCACGAGGCGGTAGGCGTCTGCGCGCTGATCACGCCGTGGAACTGGCCGATGAACCAGGTGACGCTCAAGGTCGGCGCAGCGGCGGTGGCCGGCTGCACTATGGTGCTGAAGCCCTCCGAGCAAAGCCCGCTGAATGCGATGATCTTTGCCGAGCTGATGCACGAGGCCGGCTTCCCTGCGGGGGTCTTTAACCTGGTGAATGGTGACGGTATGGGCGTTGGCTCGCAGCTGACCACGCATCCGGATGTGGACATGATCTCCTTCACCGGCTCGACACGGGCGGGCATTGCGATCACCCAGGCTGCGGCGCCGACCCTGAAGAAAGTGGATCTGGAACTTGGCGGCAAGGGCGCCAATGTGATCTTTGAGGATGCCGACGAAAAAGCGGTAAAGCGCGGCGTGCTGCACATGATGCAGAACACCGGTCAGAGCTGCAACGCGCCCAGCCGGATGCTGGTGCAGAACAGCGTCTATGACCGCGTGGTTGCTGAGGCGGCTGAAGTGGCCGCCAAGGTCGAGGTCGGCCCGGCCAGCCAGGAAGGCCGCCACATCGGCCCAGTGGTGAACGAGCTGCAATGGAACAAGATCCAGGATCTGATCCAGCAGGGTATCGACGAAGGCGCCAAACTGGTGGCTGGCGGCACCGGCCGTCCGGAGGGGCTCAACAAGGGCTACTATGTGAAACCCACCGTTTTCGCAGATGTGAACAACCAGATGACCATCGCCCGCGAGGAGATCTTTGGCCCGGTTCTGTCGATCATCCCGTTTGAGGACGAGGAAGAGGCGATCGGGATCGCCAATGACACGCCTTACGGGCTCACCAACTATGTGCAGACCCAGGATGGCGCCCGCGCCAACCGCATGGCCCGCGCGCTGCGCTCCGGCATGGTGGAAATGAACGGCAAGTCGCGTTCCGCGGGCTCGCCCTTTGGCGGCATGAAACAGTCCGGCAAAGGCCGCGAGGGGGGCAAGTGGGGGATCGAGGATTTCCTGGAAGTCAAAGCCGTCGGCGGCTGGGCAGCGGAATAAGCCGTCTGTCAGAGCGTTTTGGAGAGCCGCCTCTTGAGGCGGCTTTCTTTTTGCACCGTTATTGTCCCGGAGCGGAGGGGCTCCCGCGCTTGCTAGCCCCCCGGCTGCGCCGGACGGCCCTCAGCCTTGGGCGCGGCCCGTGCTGCGCACGGGCAAAAAGAGCTGAAAAGCGCTTGAGAGACACCAGTGCCTCTCAAGACGCCTGATCCATTGTAGGAACGGTCTGCCGCGCCTCAAGGGTGAACCGTGCGGCCGTTGGCGCGGCCCTTGACCCGCGGCAGACCCGGATATGGTGAGGTTAAAGAAAGGCTCTAATCAGGCAGATTGCGGCGATTCCGGCAGCCATGGTCAGCGGCAGGCTCCGGGTGGCAAGAGCAACGGCGAGGGCAACGGCGCCGGCCACCCATTCCTGCGGGCCTCCTTGCATCAGCAGATAGGTAACCAGCGACAGGATCAGACAGCCAGGCAAGGCCTGCAGGCCCCGTGCCCAAGGGCCATGGTCCGGCAGCCGGCGGCCCAGCATGTAGCCGGAGAGGCGGATGGCAAAGGTTGCCGCTGCCAGGGCGAAGATCAGAGCCCATGTTTCAGTCATCGCCCAGCACTCCGGCAATTGCGGCGCCGCCAAGGCCGCCCAGGATCAGGGTCCAGGTTGGGTCCAGCGGGGTGAGCAGGCCTGCCAGCAGCACGATGGCGATGGATGCTCCCCAAGGCAGCAGCATCACGCTGCCGCTCCACAGCGAACGCAGGATGGCGATGAAGGCGGCGGTGAAGGCGAAATCCATGCCGAGGGAGCGCGGCTCCGGCACCGCCGTGGCAAATGTTGCCCCAGCCACTGTGGCCAGCACCCAGACCGCCGCCAGCCCGAGGCCGCCACCCACCAGGTACCAGTAGCCTGCACGGCGGCCGCGGGCGCGCATCGCGTGCATCAGCGCCCAGTTCTCATCCGTGGCCAGGTGCACCCCCAGCAGAACCTGCCACCAGGGCCGCCCGGCGAAGTCCTGCTGCAGCGAGGCGGTGATCAGCAGCAGCCGGAGGTTCAGCGCCAGCCCGGCCAGAACGGCGGCGCCGGCGCCGGCACCTGCCATCAGCCGCTCAACCGCGATGATCTGCGAAGAGCCGGCAAAAACGATGGTCCCCATCACCCCGGTCTGCAACCCGTCCATCTGAGCCTGCGCTGCCAGCAGCCCGAAGGCCAGCCCGTAGACGCCAACGCCAATCGCCAGCGGCAGGATATCCCGCAGGCCCGCAGTCAGCTGGTTGCGGAAGGGCGGGCTTGCGGAAGTTTCCTGCATGGACACGTGAGAGTTCCTATGGATGCGGGGCGGCCGTTCACCTATACCGAACGAGAGTCTTCTATACCGAACGATTCGTTCGTTCGTCAAGCCGAACGAAAGGATGAAATACAGAACATGTCAGCCCCCCATCAGATGATCGCCGCCGCCATCCAGCGCGAGCGCAGCCGTGCGGGTAAGTCGCTCTCGGGGCTTGCTGCCGACGCCGGCATTGCCAAGTCGACGCTGTCGCAGCTGGAGGCAGGCAACGGAAACCCCAGTGTAGAGACGCTTTGGGCGCTGGCTGCTGCGCTGGACGTCCCTCTGAGCCTACTGTTCGAGACCGAAGCGCCGGCCACCAGGCTGATCCGGGCGGGAGAAGGCGAAGTTCTGGAATCGGAGCAATCCGATTTCACCGCGGTGCTGCTGTCGCGCTGCCCGCCCAATGTGCGCCGGGATGTCTACCGGGTGGTGATGCAGCCGGGGGAGATCCGCCGCGCCCAGCCGCATCCGCGCGGCACGGTGGAGCATATGCTGGTCTGCACCGGGCAGATGCGTGCCGGGCCGGAGGGACAGGAGCAAGTGCTGAGCGCCGGCGACTATTACACCTATCCCGGCGACCATCCGCACAGTTACGAGGCACTGCAGCCGGACACGCTGTTCACGATGGTGATGGAGGCGCCCTGAGCCGGGACCTCAGAACTCCGGCTTCACCCGGAATTTCAGCGACTCGCCGCTGTCGGGGTGTTTGATCCGCAGTTCCTCGGAGTGCAGCATCAGCCGGGGATGCTCCAGCGCTGCACCGCTAGCATAGAGCGGATCGCCCAGGATCGGATGGCCCAGCGACAGCATATGCACACGCAGCTGGTGTGAACGACCGGTTTTCGGTGTCAGCCGCACCCGCGTGGAACCGTCCTCATATTTCATTACCCGCCAGCCGGTGACGGCGGGTTTTCCGGTCTCATGGCAGACCATCTGTTTCGGCCGGTTCGGCCAATCGACGATCAGCGGCAAATCCACTGTGCCGCTCCGCGGCTCCAGCCGGCCGGACACCCGTGCCACATAAGCCTTCTTTGCGGTGCGTTTTTCAAACTGCATCGACAGGTGCCGCTGGGCATGCGGGGTGAGGCCGAATACCATCACGCCGGAGGTATCGCGGTCCAGCCGGTGCACCAGCAGCGCTTCGGGGAACATCGCCTGGATGCGGGTAATCAGGCAATCGGCCAGATGCGGGCCGCGTCCCGGTACCGACAGCAGCCCGGCAGGCTTGGTCACCGCCAGCAGCTCGGCATCGCGGTGCAGGATCGCCAGCGGGTCTTGCGGCGGAGTGTATTCGCTTGAAACGGCCATAAGCGCCTGCCTAGCGCCGCAGGCAGGCGGGGGCAAGCACAGGCCGGGCCGGCATCGGTTTTCTCTCCGGGCTTCCCATTGGGACCGTTCATTTGCTAAATTGACACTGTCCCGGCGATCCGGTAACCGGCGCGCCTCACGTACACATGGGGACTAGGCATGGCACGCAAACGCAAAGGGCGCGATATTTCCGGCTGGCTGGTGGTGGACAAGCCCGCGGGGCTGACCAGCACGGCGGTTGTGAACAAGGTGCGCTGGGCGCTGGATGCCAAAAAAGCAGGCCATGCCGGAACCCTGGACCCCGAGGCAACCGGTGTTCTGGCCGTGGCACTGGGGGAGGCAACCAAGACCGTGCCCTATATCACCGACGCGCTGAAGGCCTATACCTTCACTGTGCGGCTGGGCGCGGCGACCAATACCGACGACGCCGAGGGCGAGGTGATTGCGGCCAGCGATGAACGCCCCGCCGACGCGCAGATCAAAGAAGCGCTGCAACCCTTCCTGGGCGAGATCATGCAGGTGCCGCCCAAGTTTTCAGCGGTGAAAATCGACGGCCAGCGTGCCTATAAACTGGCGCGTGACGGTGAAGAGGTCGAGCTTGCTGCCCGCCCGCTGTGGGTCGAAGAGCTGGTCCTGCTGGACCGTCCTGATGAGGATCACGTTGTGCTGGAAATGACCTGCGGCAAGGGCGGCTACGTGCGCTCGATCGCCCGCGATCTGGGTGCGGCGCTGGGCTGCTATGGCCATGTGAAGCAACTGCGGCGGATCTGGTCCGGCCCGTTTGATGCCGAGGACGGTATCACTCTGGAGCTGGTGGACGAGCTGGCGAAATCCACTGACCTGGACCAGTATCTGCGGCCGCTGGAAGAAGGGCTCGCCGACCTGCCCGAGCTGAAATGCACTCCACAGGGTGCGGTGCGCCTGCGTAATGGCAATCCGGGCATGGTGATGGCCGCGGATGTGGAGTACGGCGATGAAGCCTGGGCGTCGCTGGATGGTCAGGCAGTGGCTGTGGGGGTCTACAAAGCCGGTGAATTGCACCCGAGCCGGGTTTTCGTGCAGCCGGAGTGATCCGCTGAACGGCCGGGCTGAGGCGAACCGGAGCGGTTTCCAATAGGTCAGTAGCTATGACTAAATGTTTCGCGCGCGAAACATTGGGCCAGAATTGCTGACCCATTCTTTCCAGGGATGATTTACTTCACCCGCACGCCTGCTTATGGCGTCAGACCGGGCCGGCATCGTAGCTGGTGGCTGATACATATTGATCCTGTTGCGACGTCAATATCACATTGGCTGCCGTGCCTTGCTCCGGTGTGATCGGATTTCCGGCTGCATACCGCCACCCGTCTTCATCAATTGAGCACTTGTCATAAAAGGCAATGCTGACTGGCCGCCAGGCAGCGCAGCAATGGCGGTATTGTCTGGCTGAGGATCGCGTCGAAATGTGCGGGGGCTGCATTCGAGAAGGGCCCGATACGGCGGCTATCAGGACTGTCTTTCAGATCTGCGCCATAGACTTCGGCCTTACGGGTTTCGGCGTCGCCCAGTGGCACATCGTTCAAGGCCGGAAAAGCATGTGCGTTCGCTGACGTCTTTAATGTGCCATGATACCGGGCAATTCACTTCAAGGACGTGGTCCGCTGGTCTGGAAACTTGGACGGGCGGAACAGTTTTGTTAAAGGCGGATGATGATCATCCGCAGCCACACCAAGGGCGATGCGCCCTCAACTGCCGTTTATTCGGATTGCGAAACCTACCGCTACAGCCTGACCCGGGTCTGGAACCCTGCCGGGCCGCGGGTGATGTTCGTGATGCTCAATCCTTCTACTGCAACCGAGGTGCAGAACGATCCCACCATCGAACGCTGCGAACGCCGTGCACGGGTATTGGGGTTCGGCGGCTTCAGGGCCACAAACATCTTTGCCTGCCGGGTCACCGATCCGCGCGGGATGCGGCAGCTGGAGGAACCAGAGGGCCCGGACAACATGCCGGCCATACTGCAAGGAATGGAGTGGGCCGATATGGTTATTTGCGCTTGGGGCACCCATGGCGAGCATTGCGGGCAAGGGGCGCGGGTTACTGCGGCGCTGCGCGCAACCGGAAAGCCGTTGCACCACCTCGGGCTCAGCAAGGCAGGCCATCCGAAGCACCCGCTTTATATCGCCTACACCCGGCAACCAGAGCTTTGGCTTCAGCGATAGCGGTATCTTCAAGGCCCGTTAACTGATGTTCTCCATTTGTTTTGCATTCGCAATCACCGCGTGTGATCGTGCGGGTGGGTATAAGTGTTTGTTGAGGTAGAGCGGGCAATGTTGTGGCTGGCGAGTGTTCTTGGTCTTGTTGCGGTGGGCAGCGCGGTCTTGGTTGATAACGAAACCCCGGAGGGCGACGAAACGTCCTCCGGGCCCGGTCCGGAGGCGGATACCGGCGGGGATGGGCTGGCCGGCGGATATATCGAACCGGATGGCAGCACCGTAACCGGTACCGATGACAATGACATCATTGCGGGATCCGGGGCGGCTGACAGCCTTGGCGGCGGTGATGGCGATGACCAGCTTGGCGGCTACAGCGGTAATGACTGGATCGGCGGGGGCCAGGGCAACGACGTTTTGCATGGCGATGGCGGAGATGACAGCCTGTCCGGCGGCCCAGGCCAGGACCTGCTGCATGGCGAAGACGGTGCGGACGTGCTGCAGGGCGGCGCTGGAGAGGACAGTCTCTTTGGGCATTTCGGAGATGACATGCTGCAGGGCGGCGGCGGTGCGGATCTGCTGCACGGCGGACAGGGCGAAGATTGGCTCGAAGGCGGTCAGGGCCACGACACGCTGCATGGAAATGACAGCAATGACAGCCTTGTTGGCGGCGACGGCGGGGATGCGCTGTATGGCGGTTATGGAAATGATGTCGTTTCCGGTGCCGGGGACGGCGCGGACCAGGACTATGTCAATGGTGGAGCCGGTGATGACACACTGATTGCCGGGACCGGGGATGTGCTGACCGGCGGTGCCGGCGATGATCAGTTCATGGCGGGCCACTGGACCGGGACCGAAGATGCCGTGCACCTGATGGATTTCGATTCACATGAAGATAAGCTGGTGCTGGTCTGGGATTTCGAAGACGGCGAAGAACCTTCGGTAGAACTGCGTCAAACCCCCGGGGCAGAAGACGAGCAAGTTATCCTTGTCAACGGCGAGCCGGCCTTGCGGCTCATCGGAGCCAAGGGGATGACAGCGGCGGATCTGGTCCTGATCGACCCAGCCTCTGCCGTTGCAACCGGGTTGCTGCCGCAGTAGGCCCCCACGGAACCACCCGCTGGCAGTTAATCTTTGCCTTTAATACCGAAACATCATATACGCCCGCATCTGCTGCGATTCTGCGGCAGGTTCCTCCATGGGCCTGTGCTGGACGACATCCCGGCCTGTGCCATCCACTCTAACCTTTTAAGGAGACCCCGATGTCGATCACTGCAGAAGAAAAAACACGCCTGATGAAAGAATTCGCGACCAAGGACGGCGACACCGGTTCGCCGGAAGTCCAGGTTGCAATCCTGACCTCGCGCATCAACACCCTGACTGAGCACTTCAAAACCCACAAGAAGGACAACCACGGCCGCCGTGGCCTTCTGAAGATGGTTGCTCAGCGCCGCAAGCTGCTGGACTACACCAAAGGCAAGGATGAGGCCCGTTACCAGGACCTGATCAAGCGCCTCGGCATCCGCCGCTAATCCGCGCTTATCCCGGATTTTGCGCCCGTTCCGTAAGGAGCGGGCGTTTTTTTGTCCGCAAGTCCCGTTGTGGGCTTGGGTTTGGGCCTGGCATGCGGGCAGGGCTGCATGGAAAACGCCGCCCCGGAAGGAGCGGCGCGTTAGGTCTTGACCAGAAACAGGCAGGCGCTGGGGACCTGTGCTTCACTCGCCGTAAGGCACCCAGATGTTCTTTATCTCGGTGGCTTCCTGCAAAAACCGTTTGGTGTGGTCCTGCGTCCAGTCGGTGGCGGTGCCGTTGTTGACCCAGGTCCGTTTCAGATTACCTGCCGATGCGGCCTCGATCGCCGCTGACAGATCGGTGGAGGAGAAGCTCCAGACCGCATCCACGTTCAGATGCGAGGCCAGCGGTTTGGCCAGCTCGGTGTGTCTGCCGGTCAGGATGTTGACCACGCCTGCAGGCACGTCTGATGTCTCCAGAACCTGGTAGAAGTCGGTGGCCGCCAGCGGAAAGGGCTCGGAGGCCGCCAGTACCATCCGGTTGCCCATAGCCATTGCAGGGGCCATTGCCGAGACCAAACCCAGCAGCGGCGCCTCATCGGCGCAAAGCGCGCCAATCACACCCGCAGGTTCCTTCATTGCAAGTGCCACGCCGCGGATCGGCACGCCGTGGATCAGGCCGTCGTATTTGTCGGCCCAGGCAGCCGCGGTGAACAAGCGCTGGATCGAGGTTTCAACCTCAGCCGTGCCGGTCTTCTTGCCCGTCATCGCGTCGATGCGGGCGGCAAATTCCGCGGCGCGGGCTGAAAGGTTTTCACCGATGTAATAGAGGATTTGCGCCCGTAAATGCCCTGTGGTCCTAGACCAGCCATTTGCGTCCGCAGCGGCTTCGACTGCGTTGCGGACGTCCTTGCGGCTGGCAAGGCCGGCATGGCCCAAAAGCGTTCCGGACTTGCTGTAGACCGCCTGGGAATAACCGCTGTCCGGGCGGGCCTGCTTCCCGCCGATGTACAGTTTGGCGGTGCGGTCCAGCGGATCTGCCGGCGCGCCGTTGCCGTCAAACGGTTCTGCTTTGGCCAGCGGTTTTGTCTTGGCTTTGGAGCGGGTGTATGCGGTCAAGCCCTCCCAGCCGCCCTCGCGGCCAAAGCCGCTTTCGCGCACGCCGCCGAAGCCGGCCGCAGCATCGAACATGTTGGTGCCGTTGATCCAGACGACGCCGGCTGCCAGTTTCGGCGCCATGTCGAGCGCCAGGTTCAGGTTCTCGGTCCAGACCGTTGCCGCCAGCCCGTAACGGGTGTTGTTGGCCAGCTCCACCGCCTCGGCGGGGGTGCGGAAAGTGCAGGAGACCAGCACCGGGCCAAAGATTTCTTCCTGCATCAGCGGATCGGCAGGCGACAGGCCTTCAATCAGCGTCGGCGGGTAGAAACAGCCGCTTTCAGGCATTTCCACTTGGGCCTGATGCATGGTGCCCGCCTGGTTGGCTGCGACCAGGCGGGAAATGGTGTCCAGCTGCACCGGGTCGACCACGGCGCCCACGTCGATGCATTTGTCCAGAGGGTTGCCAATCCGCAAGCCGTCCATTCTGGTCTTCAGCTTGGTATGGAACCGCCCGGCAATGCCTTCCTGCACCAACAGGCGCGAGCCTGCACAGCAGACCTGACCCTGGTTGAACCAGATCGCATCAACAAGACCTTCGATGGCGCTGTCGATATCGGCATCGTCAAAGACAATGTAGGGGGACTTGCCGCCGAGTTCGAGCGTCAGTGCCTTGCTGCTGCCTGCGGTGGCCTCGCGGATCCGGCGGCCGACCGACGTGGAGCCGGAGAAGGCGATCTTGTCCACGTCTGCCGCGGTGATCATCTCTCCCGCCGCGCCGTCGCCGGTGACAATATTGACAACGCCGTCGGGCAGGCCGGCCTGTCGGCAGATATCGGCAAACAAAAGCGCTGTGAGCGAGGTGTATTCCGCCGGTTTCAGCACCACCGTGTTGCCCATCGCAATTGCAGGCGCGATCTTCCAGGCCAGCATCAGGAGCGGGAAATTCCAAGGGATGATCTGACCGCAGACGCCCAAGGCCTCGGCGTCCGGCAGTTCGCTTTCCATCAGCTGGGCCATGCCTGCGTGATAGTAGAAATGCCGTTGGGCCAGCGGGACGTCGATGTCGCGGGATTCGCGGATCGGCTTGCCGTTATCGAGCGTTTCCAGCACTGCAAACAGGCGGGAATGCTTCTGCAGCAGCCGGGCAATGGCATAGAGGTATTTGGCTCGGCCCGGACCGCCAAGCTCCTGCCATTTGCCTTGCGCCTTGCGGGCGGCTTCAACTGCGGCGTCCACGTCCTTTTGGGTGGCCTGAGTCAGGGTGGCCAGCACCTCTCCGGTGGCGGGATTCCGGCTGTCAAATCCGTCGCCGGGAGCGGTGAATTCGCCGTTGATGAAATGGCCGAACCGGCTGCCCTGATCGACCAGCCAGGCCAGTGCCTCGGCGGCGCTTTCGGGGGCGGGGCCGTAGTCCATGGTGTCAAAAATCTCTTTGATGGTCATAATGTCAGCCCTCAGCCCATCGCGTGGCGGTAACCGGCGGAGTATGCCCCGGTGACATGATGCTCCAGCTGGCGCTCGATATCGCCCAGCAGCGAGGAGGCGCCAAAACGCAACAGGTCGGGCTGCAGCCAGCGGTCGCCCAGCTCATCTTTTATCAGTGCAAGGTACACCAGCGCGTTCTTGGCTTTGGAGATGCCGCCCGCGGGTTTGTAGCCGACGCGGCAGCCGGTATGGTCG
>NZ_JAXMOX010000050.1:0-25074 GCF_034669605.1 Leisingera sp. | reverse complement strand
GAACACCATCCGCGCGGCAGGCGGCCGGGCCATCATCTATGACCGTATGGGCGGGCTGCTGCGCGACCATTACGACCCGGAACAGGACACCATCCTCAATCCCTTCGATGAGCGCTCTGCTGGCTGGTCTCCCTTCAACGAGGTGGTGTCACTGGAAGGCTTTGCACAGATCGCCGAGGTGATGATCCCGGATCAGCAAGGCGCCATGGACAGTTTCTGGACCCAATCCGCCCGCCTGGTCTTTCAGTACGCAGCCCGCGAGCTGGCAAAGGCCGGACAGACCACCAACGCGGACCTTCGCAAAGCCATCATGAAGATTCCCTCAGAGGAGCTGGGCAAGCTGGTGGCAGCGACACCCGGCGCGCTTTTCTTCGGAGAGCATGTTGCCAAGACCTCTGGCTCGATCCGCGCCAACATGATCACCGAGCTGCGGTTTCTGGAATACCTGCGCGATGATGCCGAACCTTTCTCGATCCGGGATTGGGTTGTGCATGACCGGCCCGGCTTTGTGTTCCTGACCGGCAACGCGGAGCAGTCGGCGGCGGTGCGCAACATCGTCTCGACCGTCTTTGAGGTGGCCGCAAACGCGCTGATGACCACGGAGGAAAGCCGCGACCCCAAGATCTGGTTTTTCCTTGATGAGGTGCCGACCCTCAACAAGATGCCCTTCCTGCCCAAGAGCCTTGCGGAGATCCGGCAGTTCGGCGGCGCCTTTGTTGTCGGCTACCAGGTGTTTTCCCAGCTGGAGGACATCTACGGAGGCAAGGCTGCTGAGACGATTTCCGGTGTCCTCAACAACCGGGTTGTGTTCAACACCCCGGATTACAACACGGCGCAGCGCTCCTCCCGGTCTCTTGGCGAAGAGGATGTGATCGAGCAGCAGGAAAACATCACCCTCGGCGCGCACGACACCCGCGACGGTGTGGGCATCGTCGGCCGCCGCACCCAGCGCGCGATTGTCACCCCGGCGGAAATCCAGTCCCTGCCCCAGTTCGTGGCCTACTTCCGTCCGGCCTATGACGCCCCGACCGCTAGGGTGCGTTTTGAGCCAGTACCCACCGCGGCCGCCGCGGAAAAGTTCGTCCCCTACAAGGGCAACGGTTTCGATGCCGGCGGAATGCAGGTCACCGCGCTAAACGTGGAAATCCAAGAGGGCGAGACCGCGGAAGAGGGCTTTGCAGCCCTGAAGGCAGAAGATCAGAAGGCTGAGTTTTTCCGCTTCCTGGACCGCGTGCGCCCTGAAGGTGCGGCTCTGATCGAGGATCCCGCCAGCATCTCGGAACGGGACTGGTACTGGCAGCACTTTGCCACAGCCCGGGTACGCGGCCGCGATGTGAAAGAGATCGGCCCGCCGGATCCTTACGCAGGCTTTGTCAGCAACGGGGCCGCCAAAGCCCGCGAAACCGCCGCGCTCCCCTACCCCGGCACCGCGTCGGCACACCCGGAACCGGAAGCTGCACTGGCAGCGGAGAGCCCGGGCCAATCTAGACCCTCGGGCGATGCGGAAGCCGCCGGCGGGCCTGCCCTGCCCCGTGTTCGGCGGACGCATCCGGTCAACGGCCATGCCCAGCCGGACCGGAAGACCCCGCAGCACCCTGTGGAGCTGACAGAGGTATTCGCCAAAACGTCCGCCGCCCGCGCCTTGCTTGCAGTTGAGACCGCCATCCGGGGAGTGAAGTGACATGATGTCGATATCCACCGTCTCGGCCGGGGCAGCGGCCAGCGGCTATTATAAACAGGAAGGCTATTACAAAGCGGGGACCGAGGAAGGCGAAAAGGCAGCCGCCTGGTTCGGCAAGGCTGCAGAGGAAAACAGCCTGACCGGCTATGCCGATGACAAACAGTTCGCGCAGTTGCTCGAAGGCCTGGCTCCAGACGGAAAGCTGATGGGCCGCTATGTGGACGGCGAACGGCAGCACCGGCCCGGGCTCGACCTCACCTTTTCCGCATCCAAGTCAGCTTCAGTGGCAGCCCTGGTGATCGGTGACGCGCGCATCATAGACGCCCATGATGCCGCGGTGCGCGCGGCTATGACTGTGGTGGAAGAGCGTTTCATAAAAACGCGCTTCCAGCAGGACGGGGAAATCGTCACAAAGAACGGGGAAGGCATCATTGCCGGAATTTACCGGCACGACACGTCCCGTGCGCTGGATCCGAATTTGCACAGCCATGCCGTCGTTGCAAACATGGTAAAAAACGAGAACGGCGGATTTTCGGCTCTCCGGAATGACGCCGTCTACAAAAACCAAAAACTAATTACGGAAATCTACCGCTCCGATTTTGAGAACCGGATGGCGAATCTTGGTATTGCCACGGAGCGCGGAAAATACGGCGAAGTGAATATTTCCGGAATTCCGCAGGAAGTGACCGAAGCTTTCTCCAAGCGGCGCCAGGAAATATTGCAAGCCCTTGAACAGAAAGGTGTAGAATATTCGGCCGATAATGCCAGCAAGGCGGCCCTTGCCACACGCGCAGCCAAACACAAGGAAGTCGACCGGGACGCGCTGCGGGAAACCTGGCGCGCGGATGCGCTGGCTGCCGGGCTCAGCCGGGACCAGCTGGACCTCGGCCGGATGGGGCACGCTGCCCCTCAGCCTGTGGTGCCGATTGATCAGCAGCGCCCGATCATCCCCCTTGCGGAACCTGGCCAGCCGACCGGCATGTTTGAAAGGGCCAAGGCCATGCTGACCGGCGCCGCTGCTGTGACGGGCGTGCCAACTGACCCCGGACAGGCTGTGGATCGCGCCATCGCGCATATCAGCGAACGGGAATCCGCTTACAGCCGGGCCGACCTCACTGTGGCCGCCATGCGCTTTGCCTCCGGCTCGGACTTCAAGGCGGTGGACACGGAAATCAACCGCCAGATCAAGGCTGGCCGGCTCTTCGAAAGCGGAAAGGACGGGCAGATCCTGACCGACAGGGCTTCGGTGAATCTGGAACGCTCCATCCTGGCCACATGGCGGCAGGCAGAGAAAGCCGGCGGTCTGGAGCTGAACGGGTACAGCGGGCGCAGCGGTGAAAGCACTCTGCTGACAAAACTCGCCGCTGCGGCCAGTCTCACCGGCGGGCAGCGTGCGGCAATACAAACGTCCCTGACCGGCAAAGGCCGCTATGTCGGGGTGCAGGGCTTCGCGGGCACCGGCAAAACCTTCATGCTGGAACGGATGGCCCATTACGCCGCCCAGAGCGGCTATGAGGTGAAGGGCATGGCCCCGAGCCACCAGGCGGTGCAGGAGCTGGCCAGCGTTCTCGGCAGCGCGGAAACGCTCGCCAAGGTCACTACCGCAGAACGCCACCATCCGCAGGAGGCGGACAACAGCAGGACCATCCTTGTGGTCGATGAAGCCTCAATGGTGTCGGCCCAGGACATGCGCAGCTTCATGGATTACGCGGAGCGCACCGGCGCGCGTCGCGTCGTCTTCGTAGGCGACACCCGGCAGCTCGACGCGGTTGCGGCAGGTCAGCCGTTCGCCCAGTTGCAGAAAGCCGGGATGCGGACCGCGGTGATGGATGAGATCCGCCGTCAACGCGACGAGGATCTGAAAGCCTCCGTCTATCACGCGATCCGCGGCGAGGTGACCTCCGCCTTCAAACGGCTGGAGGACAACGTGCTCAAGGTCGATAATCCGCGCCAGGACGCAGCCGTCCGATACCTTGCCCTGGCCCCGGCCGAACGCGAGAGCACCCGGATCCTCACCCTCACCAACGCAGCCCGCTCAGAGGTCAACGAGGCGGTGCGCACTGGCCTGCGGCAGGAGGGCAAGCTGGCAGGGGAAGAGGCAAAGGTGAGCGGCCTTCTGAACCGACAGCTGACCGAAACAGAACTGGCCGACGCCCGCAGCTACGCCCGCGGCGATGTGGTCATATCCGTGGCCACCAGCAAGGAATACGGCCTTCGGAAGAACAACCTCTACGTGGTCCGCGAGGCCGATCACCGGGGCAATAAGCTGACCGTCGAGCATGAGGAAACCGGCACCCGGTCAATCCTTCCCCTTGATGCCAGGTTCAATCAGCGGGAGCTTGGAAAGACGCTTGTGGCCTACGAGCGGGAAGAGCGCAGAATGGCCGCAGGGGACCAGGTGCGGTTCCGGATCACAGACCCGGAAAGCGGCATCAAGAACGGTCTCCGGGCTGAAATCAAATCAACCGCCGGCGGTGTCATTGAAGCCGAAACACCGGACGGCACCCGCATCACCGTACCAGACAACAGCCTCGCCGCCCGCGGGCTGGAGCATGACTACGCTGCCACCGCGCACGCCGTGCAAGGCGAGTCCGTGGACCGGGTGATCGTGGCCATGCGGTCCACCGAACGGCTGGCGACCCGGAAGAGTTTCTACGTGGAGATCAGCCGGGCGCGTGATGAGGCAATACTGCTGACCGAGGATCCCGAGCGCCTGTCCAGGACCATCGAGCGGGAAACCGGCCTCCGCCAGACCGCGCTCGATACCTGGATGGATGGGCGTCTCGCGGGTACCCGTGAGCGGCAGCCCGAAGAGGAGAAAATCAGGGAACAGGCTCAGGAGAAACCGCACGAGGTGAAGGAGAAAGAGGCCAGGGAGAAGGACCCGGAGACTCCCACCCTGCCCGGCCTCCTCGATGAGAAGATGAAGGAATTTGAAAAGCAGGCCGAATTGATCCTGCAACGCCAGAAGGAGATTGAACGATGAGTGAGGCATCGCAGAACGTCAGGATTGTCCTCGGACCGGTGGCCCGGCTGCTGATTGATGGCCAGGACGGGAACCGTCCCAAGGCACTGGACGACGCCATTACCGGTCTGCTGGAGCAGCTGGAGAACGCGCAGGCCAATGCCGGTGGCAACGCCCCTTTGGCGGCGCGGCTCGCCGCCCTGGAGGCGGCCGTTGCGCACCAGACGGAGGCGCTTCAGAGCCTCACCCATGCCGCCACCCTGGAGATGAAAATGACCCGCGTGCTGATCGCCTCGCTGATGAGCGAGAGCAACGAGGAGCATCAAACGATCCTCGCACTGGCGAATTCGAGCGTGGAAGAATTCCAAGCGAAATCCCGGTTGCTCGGGGATGCCGAGCTGGAGAGGTTGCGGGAAAACGAGGCCTCTGTTCAAACAGCAATCCTGCGGGACTTGGAGCGCGGCGGCCTGGAACAGGAGCTGAAAACAGAAGCGGAGATCGAGCGGTGAGCACCTGGCTGAAACGGCCGGAAAGCGGCCTGCCATTCTTTGGCTTCCCGTGCCATTCGCGTGGCACGGTGTGCCACGACCGTGCCATCCCCTGTGGCTTGGCCCTTCCGGCCCTTAAAAATAAGGCTCCACAAGGGTCTAGCAGTACCCGATTGCCGAAATGCCAATTTTGGCAATTAAATCAGCGCCTTGCGCTGATTGCAGCTTTGCTGCGTGATGTGTGGACCTTCTATGAGGACCGAAGGGCCGAATTGGGCGTTGCTGGCCCGAGCCATCAGGGAGGGCTGAGCCAAAAGCCCGCTTGTGGAGCGGCGCAAAGCGCCTCAATTCCCCTCTGCGGTCAGAGGTCACGGACTGCGCTTTCGGCCGTCCTGATGGCGCTCCTGGCTCCTGCGGCTGTCTCTGCCGGAGACTGGTCCAGCTCCGGCAGCTTCGACCTGAAAGAGACCACCGAAATCCGCGAAAGTCTGGCCTCTGCTCCGGCTTCCTCCCAGGGCGGCTGGAACTTCGCCAAGAGGGAAAGTGAGTGGGTCGCTCTTGATGCCTTTGAACGCTCGCGGCCGGGAAAGCAGCCCCCTGCCCCGGCCACCTTCCGCCTTCCCTCCGGCTCCAATGTCGAGCAGTTGTTTGCCCTCATCGCATTTGCTGAAGCTCCCGGCGGCCGCTATGACGCGATCCATCACGGCGCCAAGGTGAAGCCCGGCAAGAAACCCTCGCAGATGACGCTTGCGGAAATCTACGCTTGGATCGACCGCACGCCGGGCCAGCCCCATGCCATCGGAAATTTCCAGATCATACCTTCGACTTTGCTTAACTTACAGAAACGTCTGGGCCTGCCTGACGGAACCCGGTTCAGTCGGGACACACAGAACCGTATGGCCGCGCTTCTGATTTCTGACGCCGGGTATCAGAAGTTCGCGGCTGGCCGGATGTCACGAGCCGCGTTCATGGACAACCTGGCGCGCATCTGGGCTGGCCTGCCGCTGGCATCGGGCAAGTCTGCTTATCATGGATATGCCGGGAACCGCGCGACAATTACTCGGACTTTCTACGGTGACCAGATGAAAAAGATCTTTGACTCCGGAACAGCGCGGATCACAGCAGCCTCTCTGGCGGCTCAGGCAACACCTATGAGCACAGACTGGACACAGCTGGGGCAATGATCCGGACCGCCGCCCACCCACCCGTGATAAGCGCACGGGCATCGCGGAAGCGGGGTTCAGATATTCCAGTTCAATGTCGGCTGGAGACAGGCAAATGGGAAGCCTTCATGGCGCAAAAGGCAGCTATCCGAGCTTCTGAAGGAGGGCGCTGAATGCGACATGCAGGCAGCCGGTCTAGTACCCGCCCCCGGCGATGAACAATTGGAGCGGCGGTTTCTGAACTTGTCAGCCTCGCCTCCAGACTGAGAGCTGATCAAGACTTCGGAAAAAACCGCCCGATCTTACGCCGCACAAAAAGAGGAAATACACGGCCGCAAAAAGCCCTGACCAGACCCCGAAGATCGAGGCCCAGGATACGGTCAGAAAAAAGAGTGCGCCGTGTACAGTCAAATGCCCCTCCAAACCACGGGATGCCCTGGTGTAGGGCGTCAACCTCCTTGTCGGTGCCGGACAACGTGGTTGTCGCTCATCACCCTGGACACATGCCGGGGCGGCTCAGACTGTAGCAGGTTTCCGGTTAACAAATCCGGCCGGGGTTACCGCCGCCTGCACTCCGCCCGGTTGAGGCTCTGATGCGGGCAACTGCTGTTTCCAGTTGCCCGCATTTCGGGGCAGATATCAATGCTGCGGGGATACTCCCGCCCTACCGCGCCTTGGCGATGATGCCATCTTTGCCAACGGCTGCAATGCTATCGGAAGTGCGGCGTGCCAGATCCACTCCGTCGGCGGAGATGCTGGCTTCCGCGAACTCTGTCTTCTTCAGCACAGATCCGTCGGCCTCCACCCAGGTGGTCTCATTGCCGCTTTCGCGGGTGATCGATCCATCATGGCTAATTCGGATCGAAATCCGGGCCTACGCGCTCACGGTCCAGCGGCGCTACGCAAGGTGCGACTGGCGCGGCAAGATGGCTACATGGAGCGGCTGAACGAGACGGCTCAGGACTGGGTGCCACATGTCCGACGACTTCGACCCAATATGGCCTGGGAAGACGTGCTGAGGATCATTAATGGCCCCCTGCCAAACGGCCACCACTGGACGCAAAGCCGCCTGCTCCGCACCGTGAAGGCATATGTGCGGGACGGGTTCCTGCCGGATGAAGTGCTCGGACGCGCTGGACGTCGCGAAACCGACGACCGCCTGCCGGCAATTGTCGCAGCTATCAAAGGCGCGGATCCTGATATCACGCTGCAGGCAATCTGCGACCGACTGGAATCCATGTGTGAGCGCACCCCTCGTGGGCGAACCAACTGGCAGCGGTCCTCTGTCAGAATGCTGCTGGAGTGGGCAGAGCGCCTCGGCCTTTTGTAGGCGCCAATGGTCGGCAAACTACTCTTGTCCCTCGGCCATAATCTTCCAGAATCATCGCCTCAATTGAACTAAAACCACCTAAATATCCAACAAAGGCTTGGGGTTAGTTCGCGCAAGCAGAAAATATCTCGAAGGACACCGGCTTCGCCAGATGCAGTCTTTGTCGTTAGTAATCAATGCGTTATCTAGCGCAGACCCCAAGCGCTCGAATTGGTGCTGTGGATAACTTTTCCACTACATCTAGATTCTTCTTGCCGGACTCAGATGTTCATGGCATTTCCATTCTGACGGCAAAACGCGTCAGACGTGGCTTCGGCCGTCAGAACGAAAAAGAGCCTTAGCAAAGGCCATGAGAGGCGGCAGAACATGGATGATCGAAATACGGGCTACGCGCAAGGCATAGGCTCTTCCGATATCGGAGCATTCGCAGACAGTCTTGCTGAGTCGCTTGACCGGCAAATGAAAGTTGCGTTCGAGCCAGAAGAACGCAAGTCCTTGCGCCGCTTCAGCTCGACCGAGGTCGCCGAGTTGCTGCGCGTTAGTACGTCGAACCTGCGCAACCGCCACAAAGATGGCAGCTTCCCAGAAGTTCACACTGACGGTCGCGGTCATAGATTCTACACGGCCGAAGAAGTTGACGACCTCCGCAACATTTTGGCGCGGACGGGAAAAAATGCTGACGCGTACCGACCCGGCCGCCGAGACGGCGACCGTCTTCAGGTCATTTCGGTCGTGAATTTCAAAGGCGGCAGCTCGAAGACAACAGCGACGATACATTTGGCACACAGGTATGCCCTGCGCGGCTACCGTGTGCTTGTGCTGGACCTCGACCCGCAAGCCAGTTTGACGACCTTTTTCGGCTTCCGGCCTGAGCTCGAATTCGCCGAAGGCGGCACGATCTATGACGCCTTGAGATACGAGGATCAGGTTCCGCTCTCGGAGGTCATCCAGAAAACATACTTCCACAAGCTCGACATGGTCCCGGCTGGCTTGATGTTGTCCGAATACGAGACCGAGACAGCGAATGCCCTTGCACGCAGGGTTCAGCCGATTTTCGCAGAGCGTCTTGCTCTGGCGTTAGAGGAAGTCGATTCCGACTATGACATCGTGCTGATCGATTGCCCTCCGCAGTTGGGCTTCCTGACGTTGACTGCATTGGCAGCGTCCACGGGCCTGCTCGTGACGGTGGTCCCCGGCATGCTCGACATCGCTTCGATGAGTCAGTTTCTCAAGCTTGCTTCGGAAACCGTCAAAGCCGTCGAAGAGGCGATTGGACGGCATGTCACTTGGGACTTCGTAAAGTTCCTGATCACACGCTACGAGCCCTCGGACGGACCACAAACGCAAATGGCCGGGTACCTGCGTTCAATCCTTGCGGGCCAAGTCATGACCGAGCCGATGCTGAAGTCAACAGCCATTTCTGACGCCGGCATGACTCAGCAATCCATATACGAGGTAGACCCGAGCCAGCTCATTCGGAAGACAATTGATCGGGCTTTGACCAGCGTGAACAGCGTTGCCGATGAGCTGGAGCAGACAATCCAAATGGCATGGGGGCGTCGCTGATGGCCCGAAATATCTTCAACCAACCTCCGAAGGACGAAAAAGAGTCGGCAGCACCCTCCCCTGCCCCGGTCAAGTCCACGAAGCTACCTGGCTCGGTTGGAGGATTGCGGGATTCTCTCCGAGAGATCACTGCCAACTCAATCCGAGATATCGAGCCCGACCGGATCGATATGGATGGTCTCCGGGATCGCCTGATCCTGGAAGATAGTAGCATTGAAGATCTCGCTGAAAGCATTCGCAAGCATGGTCAACAAGTGCCGATCATGGTTCGCCCCTCTGACCAACCGGATCGATACCGCATCATCTACGGACGTCGCAGGCTTGCAGCCATTCGAAGAGTTGGTGGAACCGTCAAAGCGATCGTTCGTACGCTCGATGACGATGCTTCTCTGATCGCGCAAGGTCAAGAAAACAACCTGCGGCTGGATCCGTCTTTCATTGAAAAATCTCTTTTTATTAAAGAGATGCAAGAAGCTGGTTACAAGCCAGGCGTCATTCAGGACGCTCTAGGCCTCACCCGGCAAGGTGTGTCGAACCATCGTGTAGTCATCGAGCAACTGCCTGACGAGCTTGTCCGGCTTATCGGCCCGGCTCATGGCGTCGGTCGACGCCAATGGGGTGATTTGGCTGCACTTTCAGAGAAGGTTCCGCTTGTCGACATTGCGCGTGAGACACTTGCCTCTCTCCCTGACACCACTCCAAGCTCGGACAAGTTTCAAACTGTCTACGTCGCTTGCTCCAGCAAGGCGCGTGGCGCGGCCAACCAAAGCGCCCGTGGCCAAACGACCGTGGTAAAGGACAAAAGTGGTAGCCCTGTCGGGACACTTTCAGTCGATGGCAAGTCGATCGCTATCAAGATCACCCGCAAGGACAACCCGGAATTCGGCCAATGGCTCGAAGAGCGCGCGGAAACCACGCTGCAACAGCTTTTCGAACAATGGCAGAATGAGAGAGGCTCGGGGACCTGAACCCCGATCATAACCAAGAACACGAGCAGAGGAGAAAGGCGAAGACCAAAAAGAAAAGAGCCCCCCAAGGTTTCCCTCGGAGAGCCCTCATCATCTGATTAGCACCTATGATGTAGCAATCTCCGACATAGCGGTCAAGAGTCACCGATTCGGTGGACGTTGTTTTGTTGCCTTTTCTCGCCAAAAACGGCGTGAAGAGCCGGGGAAGTTGTGGGCCGCAACGGTCGTCGTTCAACAGATATGGCATTCACAAAGCTTTCCGTTCAGACCTTTGGTGTCGGCAAGGGCACCCCTGCCACGTCCACACCTGAAACCGACATCTGGGCAGTCTTCCGCGCGCTCAGAGACACTCGCAACCTGTTCGGTCTCCGTCCAGGGCATGTTCAAACGCTCCAAGCGATGCTGAGCTTTCTCAAGCCTGGACATGGAGATACGGTGTTCGCTTCCAACGACGAGATCTGCCGCCGAATTGGCGGGATCGATGAACGAACCCTCCGTAGACACATCGATCGCTTTGTCGAACTCGGTTTTATGAAGCGCCACGACAGCCCAAATCGCAAAAGATACCGAGTGAAGTCGTCCGAAGGTCAGTCCATTAGCTATGGCTTGTCGCTGGCTCCGTTTCTGGCGTGTGCCGGCGAACTACTTGCGGCAGCCCAAGAGATGGAAAACGCGCGTCGGGATCGCGTGTTCTTGCGAAAACAAATCCTAACCAGACTTGCACATCTCGACGAAACTGACCCCGAGAACAAACTCACTCATCAGGTACGCCGAGTTCTTCGGAGGAAGCTCTCGATCGCGGAGTATCGTGCTTTGCTCGACGAACTGGAAACTCAATGCAAACAGATGTCCACCACGGTGGACGCACCAGAAACAGTGAAATTGCCCGCCAATGACGGGCAAACTGTCCGGCACCATTCTAAGTCTAAAAAAGAACAAAAAGATTTAGAAAGCGCGAGCGACAGAGAAACACCTCCCTTGCAAACACTCACAACCGTTTGTGACCAAGCCACATCGTTCGCCACGAACTCACTTAGGACCTGGCACGATGTCGAAAGCCATGCGAGAACACTCGCTCCAATGATGGGAATCCACGAAAGCACCTTCGAAAGCGCTGCTAAGAAGATCGGCTCTCAAAAAGCATCGTGCGCTATCTTCATAATTCTCCAAATGAGCAATCGCATCCGAGACTTTGGAGCGTACTTCCACAGCATCACGCTCGGTCGCAGAGAAACTGACTTCAATCCATCACTCTTGTTGGAGAGGCTTTCTCGTTCTCGGACAGCCCCTGCATGATGTCCACCGCGGTGGACATGTTGAGAGGCAGAGAAGGGCTGTGAGAGGGGTGACGGGAAGTGAGATCGGAAGAGTGGCTTCCGGTGCCCGTCGTGGAGAATATCTGATGGCGAAATCTGCCCAGAAAATCACCCGGTCTCCCTCACGGGATATCCCCTTCGACAGGCTCGTGCTGAGCCAGTCCAACGTCCGGCGTATCAAGGGCGGCATTTCTGTCCAGGAACTGGCCGAAGACATCGCCCGCCGCGGGTTGCTGCAGAGCCTGAGCGTCCGGCCCATTCTGGCTGATGATAGTTCCTCGACCGGTAAGTTCGAAATCCCCGCTGGCGGTCGGCTCTTCCAAGCCCTGTCTCTCCTGGTGAAGCAGAAACGCCTGGCCAAGACGGCGCCCATTCCCTGCATCGTGCGGGACGCCAATTCCGCGATCCTCGCCGAAGATGACTCGCTCGCTGAGAACATGCAGCGCGCTGCCCTGCATCCGCTCGATCAGTTCCGCGCCTTCGTTGCTTTGCGCGAGAAGGGCCAAGGCGATGAAGCGATCGCGGCCGCCTTCTTCGTTACACCGCAGGTGGTCAAACAGCGCCTGAAACCTGCCGCCGTGGCCCCTGCCCTGCTCGAGCTCTATGCCGTGGATGAAATGTCGTTGCAGCAACTGATGGCCTTCACGGTCAATCCGGATCAGGAGCGCCAGGTTCAGGTCTGGGAGGCGATCCGGTCTAAGTGGAACAAGGAATCCTATCAGATCCGGCGGATGCTGACCGAAACCTCGGTGCGGACCTCGGACCGGCGCGCCATTTTTGTCGGCGTCGAGGCCTACGAGGCGGCGGGTGGCACCATGTTGCACGACCTGTTTAAGGGCGACGACGGCGGCTGGTTGGAAGGCCCTGCACTGCTCGATCGTCTGGTCAGCGAGAAGCTTCAGGCTGAAGCCGAAGCCATCGCGACCGAAGGTAGGAAATGGATCGAGGTCTCGCTCGACCTACCCTATGGCTACAGCCATGGCCTGCGACGGCTTAGCGGCGATCCGGCACCGATGACGGATGAGGAAGGCGCGGCCCATGCCAAGTTTCTCGCCGAATATCGGGCACTCGAGGAGTAGTACGCCGGGCAGGATGAATTCCCCGAAGAGATCGACGCGCGTCTTGGCGAGTTAGAAGTCGCGATGGAGACTCGAGACTCGGCCGTTGATCTTCGACGCGGAGGAGATCGCGCGGGCAGGGGCCTTTGTGGCGCTTGATAGCTATGGCGAGCTTGACGTCTATCGGAGCTTTGTGCGGCCCGAGGATGAGCTTCGGGAAGATGCCGACGTCCACCGCGGTGGACAGGCCGTAGGCGGGCAGGGCGCTGAGCTTTCAGCGGGGAGTAATGTGGATGGTATCGGCCATGGCACGGTGATCACTTCTGCTTGTCAGGCGCTTGGCGGGCACCGTTAAGTTAATGCGGCTGGCCGCGTAAAATGCGACATGGCGGCATGACCGACGCCCGTTTCTATCGCCGCCACCATTTCCCGCCCGAAGTGATTGCTTACGCTGTCTGGCTGTATTTCCGGTTTCCGCTGAGCCTTCGGATGGTTGAGGATCTTCTTGCCGAGCGCGGCACCACTTTATCGCATCAGACAGTGCGGGCCTGGGTCGAAAAGTTCGGATGGGAATTCGCAACAACAATCCGCCGCCGGTCGGCTGGCAAGCTCGGCGACAAGTGGCATCTGGGCGAAGTTGTCGTCTCGATCAGGGGACGCAAACATTGGCTTTGGCGGGCCGTTGATCAGGAAGGGTTCGTGCTGGAGGTCCTGGTCCAAGCCCGCCGCGACCGGCGGGCTGCTCTTCGCCTGATGCGCAAACTGTTGACCCGGCAAGGTCATCCACCGCGTGTTTTGATCACCGACAAGCTTCGCTCATACCCAGCGGCAAGGCGTGCGATCATGCCGGGGGTTGAACATCGCTCGCACAAGGGTTTGAACAACCGGGCCGAAAACTCCCACCAGCCTATCCGAAAGCGTGAACGCATTATGAAACGCTTCAAGACGCCTCGGTACATGCAGCGCTTCGTCTCCATTCACGATCCGATTGCAAATCTGTTTCACCTGCCCCGCCACGAGATGACATCCGCAGAAGTTCGCGAGCTCCGCACCGCCGCCATTGATGCGTGGCGCGATATCGCTAATCTCCGAGCCGCGTGAACATCGCAGCCAGCCCCAGCTTCGGGCAAGGCCGGTTAACTTTACAGTGCCATGGCTGCACCTTGGCCGAACTGATTGAGGAGCTGCGGTTTTACGCCCGTGCGTCTTTGCTGATTGTCGATGAAATCGGTTACCTTCCCATCACCAGCGGCGGCGCCAACCTGTTCTTCCTGCTGGTCAAGGCGCGATACGAAAAAGGGGCGATGATCCTGACGTCAAACCGCGGCTTTGCCGAATGGGGTGAAGTCTTTGGGGAAACCGTGGTCGCAACCGCACTGCTGGACCGCCTGTTGCACCATGCCGTAGTGGTCCAGATCGAGGGCGCCAGCTACCGGTTGCGCCAACATGCTGACTTGATCCCCGAGCACACCAGCGCCCATGCCAACAGTGCACCGCCGCTCCCGCCGAAACGGCGCGGCCGTCCACCAAAAAACGGAGGTGCCGATCACCATCGCGGCTGATCGCCGAACCCGCGAGGTGGAGCAATTTGCGCCAGAACTTGGGGAAATTCAATCCAGCATTTATAGCGCGAAGACCTGGCGCGGGTCGTGGGGCAGGGGGCCTCGGTCGACCTGCCGGTCGAGGACCTCGCCGCCGATCTGGAGGGGCGGGCGTTCGGGATTGCCTAGGTCGCCAGCGGCTGGATGTTCCGGACGCGACCCGCCTACGCGCCCGCGATCCGCGCTGCGGCGGACGTGGGGGATCAATTACTGGACCTGAGTGAGTTCGACGTCGCCGTTCTGGCCGCCATCGCCTACCATCAACCGATCACCCGCGACGGACTCAAGGACATCTTCGGCAAGGAGATCAGCCGTGACCTGATCGGGCGGCTGTATGCGCGCGACCTGGTCGGGACCGGGCCAAGGTCGCCCCGGCGAGGGGCACCCTATACCTTCGTCACGACCGAGCAGTTTCTTGTCGCCTTCGGGTTGGAGAGCCTTCGCGATCTTCCCGATCGGGAGCAGCTGGTGGATGCTGGGGTTGCGGCGGAAGCACCACAAGTCGATTTCGGGTAGCACGTTGCCGATCTTTTCGAGCGCTAAGGCACTGAGACAAAGATATTGTTTTGCCCGCAGCCTCATATCTTGCCGGTCTCCGTTGCCGGTGCCTAGTGCAAACTCGGTCGTTCTGTTTATCGTTTCATCTGTAGTGCAACGATTCATGCGGAGAGCCAGAAATATTCATGATTTCAAGGTGATAATCGTTTCGTCCTTTTGACGAAGGCGGCTTTTGCCTCCTGGCGCCTTAATCGTTGCAAAATCCGTGAAACGAAAACTTGCGCCAAGGAAAAATGTAGGTGTATCAATATCCTAATCGTTTCACACTTGCGGGATATCGTTTCATGGCCTTGTCGGATCAAGACATTCTCGAATTTGTCGGCGAGAACCCGGGCGCCGGACGCGATGCCATCCGGAAGGGCGTTGCAAGGGATGTGAGCGAAACCACCGTATGGCGTCTCTTAAAGCGCATGGTGGATGAGGGGCGCCTCGAAGTATCCGGCAAGGGCAGGGCGACGGGATACAGGATTGCCGGGGGCGCGGTCGTCCGGGCGCATTTGACGACGCCATATAACAGGCGAGCTCCGGTATTCTATCGACCGGATTTTCTCGACGCATACGTACCGGGAAAGACCTGGTATTTGTCTGCACCAGACCGCGAAAGACTGTTGGAGGCCGGCCGTCCGCAGGGCGGCGCAATTCCGGCTGGAACATACGCGCGCCGGATCCTTGAACAGCTTTTGGTCGATCTCAGCTGGGCGTCGTCCAGGATGGAGGGTAACACCTACGACATTCTGCAGACCGAGCGACTGATCAGGTTTGGCGAAGAAGCTGCGGGAAAGGATCGAAAAGAAGCCCTGATGATCCTTAACCACAAGGAAGCCATCCAGTATGTCGTAGACAATCTTGATGAGATCGGGCTGCGGCGTCCGGATCTGTTCGCGATCCATGCGCTGCTCTCAGACGGTCTTTTGGCGGACCCGGCGATGTCGGGCCGGTTGCGTGCGATGCCGGTCGGGATCTCGCACTCGAGCTATCGACCGCTCGACGATGCGGTCACGATCGCAGAGGAGTTCGACATCCTGCTGCACAAGGCTGCGCAGATCACCGATCCGTTCGAGCAGTCCTTTTTCCTCCTGGTGCACATCCCGTATCTTCAGGCCTTTGCCGACGTCAACAAGCGGACCTCGCGCGTGGCCTCGAACATCCCACTTCTGAAGTCGGATCTTGCGCCGATGTCGTTCACGACGATGGACGACAGCGACTATATCGATGGGCTCATCGGGGTCTATGAATTGAACAACGTCGCGCTGTTGCGCGAGGTCTACATGGACGCGTATTTGGCTTCCGCCGAAAAATACCGAATTCTCCGCGCTGAGGTGGAGAGCCCGGAAAAGGCTGCCCTTGCCTATCGGGATTTTGTTCGCGCCGCGGTCCGGCGTTGCGTTCTCGAGTTCAAGGAGTTCCGAAACGGTGCGGTTGATGAGATGGCTTTGGCTGCTGGCGTACCCGATGCTGATCGAGCAGACGTTGTCGCTTACGTCCGTGAGCAGATCGCAGGGCTCCATGAAGGCAACGTAATCCGCTATAGGCTGAAACCAGATGATCTGGAAGGAGTGAACCTACGCTAGATCGTCGATCGAATCGGACCGAAGAACGTCGACGCATAAGAAGCGCATTCAATCATTGCGATAGTCGTTGCAATGATGGGCATCCAAAATAGTGTGGTTCGGAGAGGGTTCCGATAATGTCTTCAATGCTCAAGTTTTTTCGAATTACATTCTTTCTCGTTCTGTATTTCTTCTTGTGCATTGTCGTGGTGACCACAATGCTTCAGGGTTGGCCGGTTGGCGGGCAGATGCTTTTTGCATTCGGTGTTCCTGTCATTCTGGTCTGGTGGCAAGAAAAGCGGAGATCGCGGAAAGTCGCTGCAAAAGCGCAAGCCGAGGGAAGTTCCGAAACCCGAACACCCCGACCTGAGCCGGTAGCCCGACCAAGTGCCTACGACAAGCGTATCGAACGAACTCGCGAAGCCATTGCTTCCCAAGCACCGGCTGCAGTTCAAGCCTACTCCCCACCAAAGCAGGACTACGCCGAAATCGTTCGCGCTGGAAAGTCTGCAGCGCCAGCTCTTTCCGCGGCGGCTGAACGAAACCAGCCCTCGCGAATGGCATCGAGCGTATCGTCCCGATCAACGAAAAGCGGGTGGGTCCCGTCTAGCGAAACAGCTTGCGTGGCCGGCCGCAACATCGGCGGGATGGTCTATGTCGGCACGCCTCCCTTGCTGAACACCTACGGGTATCGTGACAAGTGCCGAGCCTATATCGATCCATCCCTGTCGGTCGCGCGCTCTGGAGCCGACAAAGCTGGTGAAGATATGCCCTACTGGCCGGGGTACTCGGATATCTCACCTCAGTGCCGGGCGACCTACCTCGACTGGTTGGCCAGCGGGCGAGCCGATGCCTCATATAACCCCGGCAGTTGATTTTCACTGAGAACTGACCCGGTACCATGCGCTCGCCTGCCGAGGCATTCAGATTAGCGGCTTAATCTGAGCAGGTTCCGCTGGGTCAATACACATTCTTCGTGTTCAATCCTTCCGCACCCGCCGCCAACCGCAGGAGCCCGGCCAGATCGCCTTCCAGGGTCGGTCAGATCAAGGCCAGTACCCTCCGCCGCAGGCGTCAGCACGATCCGCTCAACCAATGCCTGCAGTGCCTCCTTCGCCTCTGCCATGCCGTCGGCTGTGCCAAAGCTGCGGATCAACCGGGAGACCCGCTCCCGGTATCGGTAATCTCCAAGCCGCGTGAACATCGCAACCAGATCCAGTCGGTTACTTCACAGTGGCTTGGCCTTATACGTCAGGCACTGCGACCGGCTCACCTCGAACCGCCAAACTCTACTTTGGCCGTGCCTCGCGGCAGCCACCAATGATTTCACCTCACCAACAGCACTCCCCTCAAGCAGCCTGTTCCTTTTTGATAGCCGTAGAAAACAGCCGATCTATTTGGGCAAAGATCCTCTCGCGGACTGCGGGGCTTTCAGCAAACAACTCGTGCTTGGCATTTTTGATCAACTCCAAACTGCCACCGGGCCAGCGTTCCATGCGGTTTTGAATCGCGGGAATGTCAACGATTTGATCCTGATCGCCGCAGAAGGTGATGCATGGGATTTGCGGAGATGCCACGCCTGACAGGCTCCGGGTTTCTCGAAGCGCCTGGAACAGCCAGCCCATGCTTGGTCCGCCAATTTGCAGCTCGGACAGCGACAGGGCCTGACTTACCCAGTGCTGATACATATCCGGATCGTTTGTAAGCTTGTTGCCTTCGAACGCAGAGCCCAGAACATAGGTTTGACCGGTATAACCGGGGGCATAAATGTGGCCTCTTCCCAAGGCTTGAGCGGCCCATGTCAGAGGCCACGCTGCCATACGCTCAATAAGGGAAAGTTTAATCCCGAACATCGGTGCGGTGAATGCACACGCCGACACTGGCAGGCCTTCCGTCAAAGCGCGAAAGCCAATGCAGGCACCCATCGAATGCCCGATCAGATACCAGGGTTTCGGAAGATTCAGCTTCTCTGCAGCCTCGAACATCGCGGCGGCATCCATCTGAAATTCGGAAAAGCGCTTCACATGGCCTGTCTTCCGGTCCCCGGTGACCCGGTCAGCGAGACCTTGCCCGCGCCAGTCGATTGCGAATGCCGAATAGCCCAGCCTATCGAGATCCGCGGCGGTGCGGCCCCATAGCTCTATGTACTCTGTGCGACCCGGGAACAGGAACACAGTGCCTTTGCAAACCTGGCCGGTTTTCCACAGCCCCGCACGGAGGCGTACATTGTCTTTTGCGTGTATCCAATAGGCCGACCCGTTTTCAGGGCCTTCAGCTGCCTCGGAGTAGTAAACTGCTTTTTCCATTATCAATAAGTCTCTTCACTATAAGTTTTTTCAGGCACAACCAGCTCGCCTGCGGCACGCCAGAGCCGCGTTCCGCGGCGGCAGCCATGATAGTGCTCAGGCCGCATCCGCAAATTTTCTGAATTCCTGCTCCTGTGTTCGCCAGAAAAGACTGCCGATTGCAACCACCACACTGCCGGCCAGCAGAATTGAAAAGCCGTGGAACTGGCCGACAAGGAGAAACGTGGCGGCGAGCAGAACAACGACAAAAACCATCTTGAACCACAAAATTTTAACTGGGGCTTCCTGCCGGCTTTCTTTTGTCCCGACAGGCGGTTCTGCTACCGCAGACAGGTCCAGAACCCAATAGATTTGGGCGAAACAGACAAAAAATACAAAGCAGGTAACGAACAGAAGAAGGAAACTTGTGAAGAACGGGGACGGACTCTGGTCAAGCCAACCCCACTCTGCGTTCTGCACACCGAAAGCTGCTCGCATATCGTTGATCAGCCAGTCTGCGACGGTCGCCCCATCTGATATCAAATACGCGGCATTCAGTTTTATGCAGGTGGCAAGCAGGATCCCCAAAACCGTACAGCGAAAGATCCCCCGCATGATTTTGGTTCCGGCTTCGCGAACCTGGCGCTGGTGCTCTTCATTGGTGTCAAGCTCGGGGGCACTGCGCACTCCGCAGTAGTCACTGACAATCGTGTAGAGCAAGAGAAGACCGATGAAAAAGAACCAGTAGATCATACCAGAATAAAGGAATGCGAACATGGACACCATGATAGCTTCCGGGACCGATGCCACCTCGGGGCGGGCGAGGACCACGAGGATCCAATCCAGCATGGCATTACCCGGGTCGCCCTGCAGGAGCGTGCGCAAATACACTCCTGCCCACTGAACAAAAAAGACCATCAGAAAACAAATCAGGAAGATCGCCCAATATGAAGAGGAGAATGAGTCCACCTTGCGCGTCCAGCCTTCATCGTCAGTCAAATCCCCGTGGATCGCTGCCAGCGAAGCGCGCCCGTCTTCTTTCCAGAATGACAGCAGCTCTGCCGCGAATATCAGGAACAGCGGCAGCAAGGCCATCTCGCCAACGGTCCAGCTCAAAGACCAATAGAACCCGACTTGTTTGTCCAAGCCCTCGATCGGGCTGTAGGTGACACTGTGGACACCCATGATATAGGCTAGGAACCAGAGCGCTCCGCCGCTAGCCCAAACTGCAATCGGCAAGTTCAATGAGTTGCGGCCGTGGAAAAGGGCTTCGGACGTCCTCGCCAGGCTGAACCGCCGCTTTGGCGGGACTGCGGCGGCATCCTGTGGTCTTACCTCTGGCACAAGCGCCAGGTTGCTCAAGGCGGCATCCGGAACATGCAGCTGATCCTGCGGCGCGGACTTTCTTTTCTGTCGTCTCTTCGCCGCCAGCCGCGATTGCGCCGCAGTCAGTTCTGCCTGCCATTCGCTGGTTGCTGCTGGGTCTCCGCACCCGAACACTCTGGCAAGCCAGCGGATATTGTCTGCACTTATTCCCTTCTCGTTGTCCTGAAACCAGAGCTGAACGGTGCGCAGATCAATGCCGGTCCGGTTCGCATCGATCTGAGAAATTGCATCGGCAAGCAGATCCGGCGTCCAGGGCCCTTCAGGGAACCCGTCCTTGTCCACGGGCCGGCCGACGCCGGCGGCTGCAGCCTGTTTGAACAGGTCTTTGAATGTCCCTCCGGTCGATGATGGAGGCTGAAAGAATTTATCTCGTTTTAACAATAGCTTAAAAACTTTCTTTTCGTTATGTTTCGCAAGTCTTCGTATCCTATCGTGCCACTCGCTTGAATCGACGTATTCAGCACGCTGATTCAATTTAATGGTGTGCTAACCAATGAACAACGGCATCAAAGAAGCCATAGAAGCAATGGGTGTGCGGGTCGGAAAACCGCTCAGCGGGTACGAGCCAGCCGCACGCTCTCTCAAAGCCTGTGAACGCCCGGAGGGGGCTGCGCATCGTGCCAGGAAAGGTGTCAGAAAACTGGCGGTTCCGGTCGCCCAGGTTGAGGACGCGCGGGGCAAGACCGGTGTCGCCTATTTCTGGAACACGGGAGAATTTGAACTGGATTGGAGGTAGCCGTATGCGCAGCCGTCATCCGGTGTCACCCCGTTTCATCAGCCCGAACAAACTCTGCACAAGGTTCAGCTGTCCAGCGGCATGCCGCCGGGTCATGGCCCTGAGTGCTCCGCCCGGATTGGCTATTGGAGTAACCGGGTGGAAGCGGTTCCGGTCGATGAGCAGAACACACAGCATTGCCGCGATTTCTCCCATTTCACCGGCAGCATCCTGGTAGGCAGAAGGGTGAATGCCGAGGGGATGCAGCCGGTCAATGGCAGCGTTTATGAAATCCCGCTCATGAAAGTTTGTCCTGTCGCCGCGGGAGATCATGACCTGCATTTGCATGTCGCTGGAACAGAGGCTGAACAGCCTGTTCAGCGTAAGACGGGCCCCGAAGCTTCGGACATCGTCCTTGTGAACCCGATCCGGCGCCGCATACTGTTTTTCTAAGCAATCTGCACGGCCGTCAGGCTGTGCAGCGCAAACATCCATGCTTGCCCGCTTGCGGGCAGCCCAGATCTCCACGGGATCGTTACAGGGTACAATTTTTTCTTGAGTTGTATCTTGTATATAGCGGCGGACATCTCTGTCCGGCAGGGCGGACTCTTCATGCTTCGTTTCGGCGAAAGCCTGCAGCTCTTCAAGAACCGTGCTGACCTCACCCAAATGATCCCGCAACGCGCTTGCTGACACAGAAGCGTTGTAGCGGGCGGGCCAGCCGGTGAATTCCTGCGCCAGCTCTGACAAAATCTGGCTTTCGGGATATACCGGCTGCAGTTCCATCAGCAGTGATTTGATCCGGCGCTTTGCAGCACTGACTTTCTGCTTCAGCACAGACCGGTCAATCCTGCCGGATGCAACATCGGCCTCCAGACTTATGAGGCGGGGAATTGCTTCAATCAACGGAGTGAAAACGATGCCCTGGCGGAACTCTTCACCGTTAGCCTTCCGGTAGCGGCAGCGGCGGCCATTCATAGCAGCTTCGTTGCGGATGAAACCGAAGACCTGCTCCAGGGCTTTTTCTATGCGCCTGACCGTCCGTTCGTCCTTGCCGGTCTGGTATGCGATATTTGACTGCATAGAAAAGCAGACCGGCTCCATTGCCGGGTCGGTCCAATCAGATGGCCTGGTTTCGTCAATCATGGCGAGCACAACGGTCAACTGGCCATCATTCATTCCGAGTGCAGGGGCTATTCGTCTCAGCACGCGCTCGACGTCGCTGCGCTGCATGTTTCCTGGAAGTACCGGAAAGGTTTTCGCCTCATTCTGTGAGGCATGGGCATATCTGCTCAATTTCTTGCTCCGTGTCATTGAAGCAAGGCGGAACGGCTTACGAATAAGGCAAAAAATCTTTGTTCGCACGAATGCGTTTTCACTTGCCTGCTATGCCGGGGATGCACTAGGAAAAGGGTGACAAGTTATTTTCCTGCATCCCCCCGTATTGGCTACGCCTTGCGGGGGTTTCGCTTTTCAGCGTGATGTGATGGGCTGTTTGTCCTTTCAGGGCTGAAGTTTCTTGCATGCCGGTATTCAACCCGGCGGTTCGTCGGTGAACGCCTGCACACGCTATTTCCCTGCGCAGTCCATGGCGGGGCACCGCACGGGTCCCTGCAAATCCTTGGCTATCCTCCTGGTCTCCGTGCTCACGCAATGGCGGGTGAAACAAAATTCGAGATGCACAAAATTTCACATCGGTTTGTTTTCGTCTGTTGACACGAAATTGATAATCGTGGCAAGCGTCGATTGCGGGATGCGGTGGCTTCTCGTTGAACAATCATCTTGCTAGGAAGCCGTCGCCAACAGGGGACGACACATGCCGATAGAGAGACATCAATCCTTGGTCACGGTCGCTGGCGTAAACAGCTGGAAAAAGGCGGGGAAAGTCTTTCGAGTTCGGTATGACCTGGTAAAACCAGGGGTGAACAGCGGTGCGCCGGCCTACAACTGTATTTACATTGTCGACGGCCAGGAGCACGTGCTGGTCGCGACCAACGCCAGGCCGACCGGGTTCATTGAAGAACGTCAAATCAGCCTTTGGCCGGGCGTTCTCAAAAAGCACCATCTGCAATACGGAGACGGTTCAATGCTGGTCTTCAATCCCGAAGACCAAACCCTCTCTACCTGGATGGTCGGGCCCGATGGCAAGGCTGAACTCAGCTCAACCGGCGAGGACAGCACCGGGGCGGACAACTAACCAAGGCGCCGCACGCCCGGAGATTGCGGGCAGTCCATTTCAAACTGTGCGTGAACCCGCAGCTACGCCTCGTGGCGGGTCTGCTCCACGTATGCACGCAGCCCGGGCATGCGCTGAATTTCCTGATTCTCAAACACATTCCGAATTTCGTCCGCAATGGACGAGATCCCGCGGTGTCGGACCCGCGGGTTATTTCTGTGCATCTGAAACAACGAAAGGAACGAGGGATATGCACATTTCGAAGACCCTGAAGACTGCCGCGATGGCTGCGGTAGTGGCTGTGGCTGGAACCAGCGCAATGGCGGCCGGTTCGGACACCGGTGTTGAAGCCGGTTTCTATGCGCTCGGCCAGGACCTGAACACCATTCTCGATGGTGCAGGTGGTTACGTCATCTTGATCCTGTCTGTGATCATCGGTGGCGCAACTCTGGCAGTTACCGGCCGCTGGGGCCATGTTTTCATTGCCATCGGTGTTGCGGTTTTCCTGGGCTACGGCGTCCAAACCGCCACCAGCCTCGGCGGTGTTACTGCAAGCACCGATCTTCTGGAGCTGCCGGCCGTGGAGGCCCCCGTTTCGGAAACCGTCACTCAGTGATCCGGACCTGCTTCCCGTGCCTTCGGGTGCGGGAAGCAATTCCTGGAAGGAAGAGGCATGGACAAGGTCGTTAAAGTGGAACAGAGGCTGCAAGACCCGCCGCAGTTCTTTTTCCTGCCTGCCGATGAAGCGGTGGCCGGAATGTTTCCTATTGTACTGGGCCTCCTGGGCCGTCAGGCGTTTTTTGGCTTCGCAGCCGGGCTTGCGTTTTATTTCATCTGGAAACGTGTGAAGGGCGAGCGTGGATTGCATGGGCTGCTGGCTCTTCTCTATTGGATCACTCCGAAAGAGATCACCATCTATCGGTCCTTCCCGGATAGCGCTGTCAGCGCCTGGAGGGCGTGATGAACTTTCAGAACATGAACAAAGCCCTGAACCGCTCCCGGAAAGCGGTACTAACTCTGGGCGTTGTATCGGCTGGACTGGTTGGTGCCGTCGTGATGCTGTCGGCCAAGCTCTATTCGCAGTCAAATCAGGTGGTTCTTGTGCCTACTACCGTCAGCGACGGGATGGTGGCGCGCGGAACAGTGGATAAAGGCTATGTTGAGGCGCTTGCGCTGGATGCGGTCTATGCGATGTACAATAGCTCGCCCCGGACCCTTCATTACGGGCGCAGTGTCCTGGAACGGCTGAGCGGCCCGGCTGAGCGGGCCGGCATCCTGGATACTTACGACCGGATTGCCAAGGACATCACTGAACGCAAGATCTCGACCGTCTTCTTTCCCCGGAAGATCGAGCACAACTTTGCCACCTATGAAGTGGTGGTTGAAGGTGACCTCGCCACCTACCTGGAAACAACTCAAGTCACCCGCGAAGACCGCCGGATTTTGATCCGGTTCAAGCCGCAGGCCGGTTCAGTCCGGCTCGCCGCTATCGGGAAAATCTCAGCGGAGGAGTGAAGCTGACCATGATGAAGACTTTGAAACTGGCTGCGGTCTTCGCAGCCGGGCTGGCGGCGGCTGGCCCGGTGAATGCGGCAGATCAGCGTTTTACCGTCTCAGAAGATGGCCTTGTCCGCTTCAAGGCATCTGTCACCGGCATAACCCGCGTCAGTGTCGTGGGCGACCGGATCACTTCGATTGTCAACGACAACGAGGCTTCGGTCTATCAGGTCCGCAACGACGAAAAGACCGGGGATTTATTCCTCAAATATGCAGGCCCGGAAGGAATGCCGGAAAAGGAAGGCGGCTATCTGGTCACGGAAAAGGGCCTGACGGTTGCCTATGAAATCCTGCCGATCCGCGCGAGCACGCAAACCGCGCTGATCACCGTCAGAAGCAAGAACCCGGAACCGGAGGCTGCTGCGGGCAGCGGCGGCTTCGCCGGCACCTCACTTGGCGGCGGCGACGGGTTTGCAGCTCAGCTGACAGCCGCGACCCGCGACACCATCAGATCGAAGATCCGCAGCCCGCGCCCGGGCAGCGCTCGCCATGGTGCGCTGATCACCTCGCACCGCACCGGTGAGCTGGTTGGCGAGGTTCGTGTGGCTGCGGCTGGCAAGTCGCCTCGGCAGGTTCGGGAACAGGAGTTTTACCGGTCCGGCGTGCTGTCGGTTTGGGTTCAGAAAAAAAGCCTCGCTGCCGGTGAGCGGTCCTGGGTTGTTGTTGTGAGGGCGAAGTGATGGCGCAGAAAGACCGCAAAAAGAACCAGAT
>NZ_JAXMOX010000049.1:0-25887 GCF_034669605.1 Leisingera sp. | reverse complement strand
CTGTGTGCGCGGGCGCCCGCCGCGCGGCTGGCGCCGCGGGCTGCCGGGCTACTCAGCCGGCGCCGGGCTTGCGTATTTGCTGAAGATGGTCTCGTTGCCAGGTTCAGGATGGCGCGGGATCAGCAGCGACAGGGACAACGACACCAGCGCCATGGCTGCCGCCAGAACAAAGACCATCCCCGGCGAAAACACCCACAACAGCCCCAGCAGCACCGGCAGGAACACCGCCGCGATATGATTGATGGTAAAGGCCACCGCCGCGGTGGGGGCGATGTCGCCGGGATCGGCGATTTTCTGGAAATAGGTTTTCAGCGCCAGCGCCAGCGCAAACAGCACGTGGTCGATCACGTAAAGCACCGCCGCAACCGCCACCCCCCAGCCGAACCAATAGATCCCGCCATAAGACGCAAAGACAATTGCCAGCCCGCTGTATTCCAGGATCAGCGTGCGGCGCTCTCCGAACATCGCCACCGCCTTGCCCAGCATCGGCGCTGCAACCATGTTGATCACCAGGTTGATCAGATAAAGCCCGGTCAGCTCATGCACATCAAAGCCGAATTTCTCGACCATCATGAAGCCGGCAAAAACCACAAAGATCTGCCGCCGTGCCCCCGCCATGAACTGCAGCGCATAATACAGCCAATAGCGTTTTCGCAGGATCAGCTTCTTGGTCTGCGGATGCGGCGCGTCGAACTGCGGATAGGCAAAGAGCGCAAACAGCGCGATCAGCACCGTTGCCCCGCCTGCGGCCAGAAAGACGGTGTTATAGGCCAGATCAAACCTGTCCCAGGTCAGCACGATCAGCCCGTAGACCACCAGCGTCGCCGCTGAGCCTGCCGCGACCAGCCAGCCCAATGTCTGCGGTGCCTTCTCCTTGGACAGCCATTGCAGCTGCAGCGACTGGTTCACCGTCTCGTAATAATGAAAGCCGATCGAGCTGAGCAGCGTCACCATCAGCAGCCCGCCCAGCGAGGGGAACCAGGCGGTGACAGCTGTGGCCGCCCCCAGCAAGACAAGCGAGATCAGCCCCAGCACCTGCTCCCGCACAAATAGAATGACCGCGATGACCCCAACAGCCAGAAAGCCCGGGATCTCGCGCACCGTATGCAACAGGCCGATATCGGCGCCGTCGAATTGCGCCGCCTCGATCACGAAATTATTGAGCAGCGCGCTCCAGGCGTTGAAGGCGATCGGCATCGCCAGCGCCATCAGGAACAGCAGCGTCACCGGACGGCGCCAGAACGGCAGGCCTTGGGCGCTGGAGAGGGGCATGGGTCTGAACATGGGCTCGGGTTTACGCCGCTTCGACGCGCCTGGCGAGAGGGAAATCGCGCCCGCACATCAAGCTCCGCATCAGCGCGCAGAGGTGCGGGCGGTCGGCGGCAATGGGAAATACGAGGCCCAACCTCGCGCTTCGGGGTATTACAAGAAAAGGGGAAGACCGCTTCTTTCTGGTCCCCAATACTCTGGGGGAGCCGGCCGTCAGGACGCCGGGGGCAAAGCCCCCGTCCCCGCCCGCAGTGTCAGAAAAAGCTCTGCGGATCAATGTCGATGCTCAGCCGCAAGTCCCCTTTGAGGCGCAACGGCGCGGTCCAGCGGGCGATCGCCTCCTGCAGCGGCACGCCCTTGGCGGCCTTGACCAGCAGCCGCACCCGGTGGCGGCCGCGGACGCGGGCAATCGGCGCGGGCGCCGGTCCAAACACCTGCGCACCGATCTGGCGGAGGGCGCCGTCATTGCGGGCCATCGCATTGCCCAAGTCAAAAACCGCCGCCAGATCCGGCCCCGACAGGATGATCCCCGCCATCCGTCCATAGGGCGGCACCCCCGCCGCCTGGCGCTCGGCAGCCTCGGCCTTCCAGAAGCTTTCCTCATCCCCCGACAGGATCGCCCGGATCACCGGATGTTCCGGCTGGAACGTCTGCATCAAGGCTTCTCCCGGCCGTTCGGCGCGGCCTGCGCGGCCCGCCACCTGGCGCATCAGTTGGAACGTGCGCTCTGCGGCGCGCAGGTCCGAACCTTGCAGCCCCAGGTCAGCGTCGATCACCCCGACCAGTGTCAGCAGCGGGAAATTGTGCCCCTTGGCGACCAGCTGAGTGCCCAGGATGATGTCGGCCTCGCCCCTGGCGATCTCCTCGATCCGGCGTTTCAGGGCGCGGGCGGAGCCGAACAGGTCGGAACTCAGCACCGCGATCCGCGCTTCCGGGAACAGGCCGGTGGCCTCCTCGGCCAGCCTCTCGATGCCGGGGCCGACCGGCGCCATCTTGCCCTCCACTTCGCAGGACGGGCAGGCCTCGGGCACCGGTTTGGTTTCGCCGCACTGGTGGCACATCAGCCGTTTCATGAAGCGGTGTTCCACCATCCGCGCGTCGCAATGGTCGCAGGCCACCTGCGCACCGCAGGCGCGGCAGATGGTGACCGGCGCAAAGCCGCGACGGTTCAGGAACAAGAGCGACTGCTCGCCGCGCTCCAGCCTGAGCTTCATTGCCTGTTTCAGCGTCGGGGAAATCCAGGTCGAGGGCAGCAGGTCTTCGCTGCGCATGTCCACCGACCGCATCTGCGGCAGCACCGCGGCGCCAAACCGCGCAGTCAGATCCAGGCGCTTGTATTTGCCCGCCTCGGCATTGACCCAGCTTTCGAGGCTGGGCGTGGCCGAAGCCAGCACCACCTGGGCCGAACACATCGCTGCCCGCAGCACCGCCATGTCACGGGCGTTGTACAGAACGCCGTCTTCCTGCTTGTAGGAGGTGTCGTGTTCCTCATCAACGATGATCAGGCCAAGGTCGCGGAACGGCAGGAACAGCGCCGAGCGCGCGCCGATCACCAGGCCGGCGGCCCCTTGCCCGACCATTTTCCAGACCCGCCGGCGCTCGGTCATAGTGGCGCCCGAGTGCCACTCGGCGGGTTTGGCGCCGAACCGCGCCTCCACCCGGGTCAAGAATTCCGCCGTCAGCGCAATCTCCGGCAGCAGCACCAGCCCTTGCCGTCCGGCGCGCAAGCAGGCCGCGACCGCCTCCAGATAGACCTCCGTCTTGCCAGAGCCGGTGACCCCCTTCAGCAGCGTGGTGCCATAGCGCCCGCTCTGCACGCCCTCCGCCAGAGCGGCGGCGGCGGCAGCCTGATCCTCGGTCAAGGCCTTGCCGGGCAGGTCCGGGTTCAGCTGCGGATACGGCAGATCGCGCGGGGCTTCCTCCTCCCGCAGGGCGCCCTGTTTCACCAGCCCCTTCACCACCGAAGGCGTCACATCCGCCATACCGGCCAGTTCGCGCGGGGTGAAGGCAAGGCCGCCGTATTGCTCCATCACTTCCAGCACACGGCTGCGGGCCTCGGTCATCCGGTCTGGTGCGCCCTCGCCCCGGCGCAGGATCTTGCGCATTGAGGGCGGATCGCTGAGCCCCGGCGCGCGGGTGGCCAGCCGCAGCATCGCGGACATCGGGGTCAGGGTGTAATCGGCGGCCTTGGCCAGGAACTGGCGCATCTCTGCGCGCATCGGCGCCACGTCCAGCACCCGGATCACCGCGCGCAGCTTGGCCGAATCGAAATCCCCCGCGCCCGGCCCCCAGACCACCCCCAGAACCTTGCGCGGCCCCAGCGGCACCTCGACATAGGCCCCCAGGAAACAGCCGCCCTCCGGCGCACGGTAATCCAGAAGCCGGTCAAGGGGTTGCGTGGTCAGCACCCCGACCCGTTCGCCTGCCTGAAAGAACTCCTGCCCGCTCATCCTGCCGCCCGTGTTGCCGCCCGTATATCCATGAGGTAAAGGCTGTGGCGACCGAGGCCAACCCATCCAAAGGACTGCCCCATGAAATTCTTCGTAGATACCGCCGAGATCGACGCGATTGCCGAGCTGAACGATCTGGGCATGGTGGACGGTGTCACCACCAACCCCTCGCTGATCAAGAAATCCGGCCGCGACATCATCGAAGTGACCAAGGAGATCTGCGATCTGGTCGATGGGCCGGTCTCTGCCGAGGTGACCGCAACCGACGCCGGAACCATGATCGCCGAAGGCCGCAAGCTGGTCGAGATCGCCGAGAACATCGCCGTCAAGGTACCGCTGACCTGGGACGGTCTGAAAGCTTGCAAGACCCTCAGCGATGATGGCCATATGGTGAATGTGACCCTGTGCTTCTCTGCCAATCAGGCGCTGCTGGCGGCCAAGGCGGGCGCGACCTTCATCTCCCCCTTCATCGGGCGTCTGGATGACATCAACCTGGACGGCATGGAAGTGATCGAAGACATCCGCACCATCTATGACAACTACGGGTTTGAAACCCAGATACTGGCGGCCTCGATCCGCTCGGTGAACCACGTGCTGGACTCGGCCCGGATCGGCGCCGATGTGATCACCGCGCCGCCCGCGGTGATCAAGTCGATGGTGAACCACCCGCTGACCGACAAAGGCCTGGATGCTTTCCTGGCCGATATCAAAGCGGCTGAAATCAAAATCCTCTGATTCTGCCTCGTGGACACAGAACAGAGAAAGGCGCCCCGGTTTCCGGGCGCCTTTTTTGTTCGCTGCTTTCTGTTTCAAAGATGCCTGCCATCGGCTGAGCACTCCCGCGCGCCCTGCGTTTCCCGGCTGGCACCGGACCGTGCGGGGGCTTGGGCCCGGCAGCGCACCTGCAGCGGCGCTTGACGCCGCCGCGGCAATTTCCGCTGCCCCTGCATTTTTCCGCAGCAAAGCCCGGTTCCCATGTTATATACGGATCCAAACCCGTCAGAGGTCCGGAGCCGCAAGAGTTTCAATCATGAGCAGTTCAAGCAATTCAGCCAGCCTGGAAGACCAGTTGCGCGAGGCGATCCTCGCCAAACCCGATGCGGTGCTGGAGGACCAGCACCTGATGAATGCGCTTGTCGCCGCCAATGAGCGCGCGATGGGTTCCAACGTGGTCGACCTGCGCGGCATCGCGATGGAGCGGCTGGCGGCCCGGCTCGACCGGCTGGAAGACACCCACCGTTCGGTGATCGCCGCGGCCTATGACAACCTGGCCGGCACCAACCTGATCCACCGCGCCGTGCTGCGGCTGCTGGAGCCGCAGGACTTCGCCGCCTTCCTGGCCTGCCTGGAACAGGAAATGCCGGAGATCCTGCGGGTGCAGTCGCTGACGCTGGTGCTGGAGACCGCCCAGCCCGGCGGCGCCGAGATTGAACGCAAGTCCGGCGCCCTGAAGCTGTCAGGCCCCGGGTTCACCGAAAGCTATGCCGGCCAGCCCCGCAGCCAGCGCATTGTGACCCTGCGCCAGACCCAGGGCGGCAGCCCGCGTGTCTACGGCCCGAAAGCGGAGCGGATCCGCTCCGAGGCCTGCCTGATGCTGGACCTGGGCGAGGGCCGCCTGCCCGGCATGCTGGTAATGGGCTCGGAAGACCCGCATCAGTTCTCGCCGATGCAGGGCACCGATCTGCTGGCGTTTTTCGCCGGCGTCTTCGAACGCGCGATGCGCTGCTGGCTGTCATGACACTGATCTCCCCGGCCTGCCGCGACGCCCTGCAGCTTTGGCTGGAGCGTTTGGCCGGGCTGGAGGATGCCTCTGCCAACACGCTGAGCGCCTATCGCAGCGATGTCAGTGCTTTTCTGGTCTTTATGACAGCGCATTCCGGCGGCCCCCAGGGCCTGGGGGCGCTGGCCCGGATCACCACCGCTGATATGCGCGCCTGGATGGCGTCGGAGCGCGGCTCGGGCACCGGTGCGCGGTCGCTGGCGCGCAAGCTGTCGGCGGTGAAGAATTTCTACCGCTGGCTGGCGGAACGCGAAGGTTTTGAACCGGCCGCGGTGCTGCTGGCGCGCTCCCCCAAGTTCCAGAAGAAACTGCCCCGCCCGCTGGCGCCGGAGGCCGCCAAGGCGGTGCTGGAGACGGTGGAGCTGCAGTCGCAGCAGGATTGGGTTGCGGCGCGCGATGTGGCAGTGGTGACGCTGCTCTACGGCTGCGGGCTCAGGATCTCCGAAGCGCTGGGGCTGAAGGGCGGTGCCGCGCCGCTGCCGCCGGTCCTGCGCATTCTCGGCAAGGGCAGGAAAGAGCGGGTGGTGCCGGTACTGCCTGCCGCCCGCGATGCGGTGGCGCGCTATCTTGAGCTGTGCCCGCATCCGCAGGAGGCGGGCGCGCCGCTGTTCCGCGGTGTGCGGGGCGGCGCGCTGAACCCGCGCCAGATCCAGGGGGTGATGGCCCGCACCCGCGCCCAGCTGGGCCTGCCCGCAACCGCAACCCCGCACGCCCTGCGCCACAGCTTTGCCACCCATCTCTTGGAGGCAGGCGGCGATTTGAGGGCGATTCAGGAATTGCTGGGGCACGCATCCCTGTCGACCACCCAGGCCTATACAGCGGTGGACACCACCCATCTGATGGAGGTCTACATGCGGGCGCACCCCAAGGCATGACTTGACCCCGGGGCCTGGCTGGCCTTTGCTGATCTCAGAAAGGTCTGCCGCATGTCTGCAACTGAACCCGGTTCCCCGGTCCTGATCAGCGTTCTCAGCTGTCCTTTTTGCGGGCATGAGACCGCGGAAGAAATGCCGCAGGACAGCTGTCAGTGGTTTCATGAATGCCCGGCCTGCCGCGCCTTGCTGCGGCCAAAACCCGGGGATTGCTGCGTTTTCTGTTCTTACGGCAGTGTCCCCTGCCCGCCGGTGCAGACCAGCGGCGCCTGCTGCGGCTAGCGCTGCGGCGCATCTGCATTGTTAAAATGCGCTCTATTTTCACGGCAGCGGGAAAGCTGCTGTTAAGGCGCTGCGGGCTTGATGGCAGACATTGATCCAGAAAGGATTCTGCCATGACCAGTTCCGGCTATTCAGCCTTGTTTGCCGATGGCGCCCCTGCCGCCCCTGCCCCGCCGCCCGGGACGCAACCCTGGGAGCGGACACGCGACCGGCCCTCCAGGGCGCCCTTCTCCCCGCCTGATATCACCGACCCCGTTCCCTTTGGCCAGCGGATGGCCCGTATCCAATTCTTCAAAGGTACGGAATTCCGCCCAAAGCTGCATTGAACGCTTGCGGGATCGGGGCAAATTCGCCATCACGGGCGCATGACACCTCAGATCCGCGCCCTTTCCGTTCATCTGCTGACTGCAACCGGTGCCGTGTTCGCCATGCTGGCGATGCTGGCTGCGGCGGGTGCCAACTGGAGCCTGATGTTTGTCTGGCTTGTGGTTGCCTTTGCCGTTGACGGCGTGGATGGCCCGCTGGCGCGGCATTATCACGTCAAACGCTACTCGCCGGAATTCGACGGGGTGCTGCTGGACCTGATCATCGACTACCTGACCTATGTCTTCATTCCTGCCTTTGCGCTGTTCCAATCGGGGCTGATGGCGGGCTGGACCGGTTGGTTTGCGATCATCGTGATCACCTTTGGCAGCGCGATGTATTTCGCCGACACCAGGATGAAGACCAAGGACAATTCCTTTGCCGGCTTTCCCGGCTGCTGGAATATGCTGGTGCTGGTGATCTTTGCGCTGGAGCCGAGCCATTGGACCAGCCTGATCCTGGTGACGCTGCTGTCCGTGGCGATGTTCCTGCCGCTGAAATTCATTCATCCGGTGCGCACCGTGCGCTGGCGCAAGCTGTCATTGCCGATGGCGCTGGCCTGGACCTTCTTTGCCGGCTGGGCCGCCTGGGTTGATTTCCACCCCGCCAGCTGGGCGCATTGGGGGCTGGTGGTGACGTCGGTCTACCTGCTGTTTGTCGGCGTTGCCCAGCAGATCATTCCTGAACAGCGCCGCTCGGCGTCCCACCCGTGAGCCCGCAGCGCTGAGGGGCACAGCCCTTCTGCGCCCTTGCAGGGCGCATTCACCCCGGAGTATTTCAGGCCAGAAGGAAGCCGGACGCGGCTGCATGGATAATCTGAGCGGTCAGATCAGCAGGCTGGCGGCGCCCTCGTGTTTCAGAAGCGCGACTTTGGTTTCGACCCCGCCCGACCCGGAAAATCCGCCCAGGCCGGTTGCACTCAGCACCCGGTGGCAGGGAATGATCACCGGGATCGGGTTGCTGCCGCAGGCATTGCCAACCGGCTGCGGCGGCGCATTCAGCTCCCGGGCAATATCGCCATAAGTGCGGGTTTCCCCCAGAGGGATTGCCAGCATCGCATCGCAAACCCTTCGCTGGAAGTCCGATCCCTCCACCAGCAACGGCAGGTCGAACTCTGTCAGCCGGCCGGCAAAATACGCGCGCAGTTGCGCCAGGGCGTTGTCCAGCAGCGCCGATCGGCCGGTTGACTGCGCGGACCAGGCGAGCCGCACAATGGCGCCGTCGCGTTCCGTCACGCTGAGCGCCCCAACGGGTGTTTCGAGACTGTCTGAAACCATGATTATCCCTTTTCGCCCCTGGCATCGCACGCATCCCCGGCAGGACAGGTGCCAGCCGCAGGACCTCTGGCCTTGCTGCTTTCCGCCCGATGCCCGGCCGAAGGTATTAACGGCTCATTAACCAGTGTTGAGAAATCCCCACCACATTACATCAAATTATTATAAAGTAAGTTTCAAGAACGGTATTAAGGATGAGTTTAATGATTACTGCAGTTTCCAGCACCGCCAGCCTGTACAACACCATGAAACAGATGCAGGCCGCCTACCAGCGGCAGCCGGCAATCGCGGAAGCAGGCGGCCAGCAGGTGGATGCACCGCTGATCGCGGGCAGCACCCAGGGCCTGGCCCGCAGCATTACCCGCGAACAGGTGTTGAACGGTGAACGCCCGGATGCCTTGATCCCCCAGCACGTCGGCCCTGCCCGTGCGGCTGCCCGGACCGAGGCACTGGGGCTGAAACAATTGAACGGCCTCGACATGGCGGCCTATTACCTGGACCTGGCGAGCGGCTTTCAGGCAGGCCCGAAAACGGCCTCCGCCATGGCCGCCGAGGCCCGGTATCTGGAGGCCCGCAAGGCATTCTGATCCTGCAGGCCCGCCAATCGCATCACCGCAGCTGGGCCCAGAACAGCTCCAGGTGGCGCGACATGATGTCTTCAAACCGGCCGCTGTCGCGCAGCTTTTTCAACCCTGCATTGATCCGGTAAAGATGCGGGGTGCCGCGCCAGTGGCGTTTGGAAATCACCACGTGCAAGCCTTCCACGGAGAGCGGTTTTTCCAGCGGCAGCACCGTGTCGCGCAGACCTTCCCGGACGATGGTGCTGGCGCCCAGAAACAGGTTCACCGCCACCGCATCCACCTGGCGCCGGGACACCATGCGGAAACAGTCAGCCGGTGATTGCGGCTGCACCAGGGTGATCTTGCCCTCGTCCAGCCAGCGGCGGCCGGCGCGGTTCAAATCATGCGTGAAATAGCCCTTGGGGCGGCATAAGGTTCTGCCCTCGATATCCCTGTCTTCCCTAAAGGCAAACTGATCGTCCTGCCGCACAAACAGCATGATCGGCAGCGTCATCACCGGGTCCGAGAAGTGGAAATTCGCGCAGCGCTCATTGTCCGGCTCCGCCGCGCAATCCGGTTTGAGCCAGGGAAAACCCATATCGAATTCCTTTTGGTCCAGCATCGGAAACAGATGCCTGGACCAGTCATCCTCCCAGCTGATTGCGTAAGACACCGGCGAAGGCGCCAGTTCCAGCGCTGCATTGACCAGCTCGGTCACCATGCCCTGGCCCGGCAGCCCGCGGCCGGTAAAGGGGGCATAGCCGCCGCCGGTCAGCAGCGTCATCTCGGCCTGCTGCCCGCGCAGCGGGGTGGCGTCCGGTGCGCTCGCCTGCTTGATGCAGGGGATCTGCAGCTTGCGGCCCGGCACCACCGACGAGCCGGCCAGAACATCCTGGTTGCGGTAGTAAATCATGGTCCAGCGCTCGCGGTCGCCATAATGGGTTTCAGCGATCGAAAACAGGTTGTCACCCGGCTGCGCGACATATTCCACATCGCAGATCGCCAGGGCCGCCGAGGGCAGCAGCCCCAGCAGCAGCCCGAGGCCCAAGACATAGCCCGGCAGGCGGCGGCAGAATCTGCTCAGCATGCTTTTCCCCTTCAATATCCGGCCCAGACCCTGGCCATGTGATCTTCGATGATCGCCTGATAGGTGCCGTTCTGGCGGATGCCGCGCAGCGACGCGTTGACCATCTCCATCAGATGCTGGGCCTTGGGGTGAGTCTTGTGGACAATCACATGCAGCGCCTGGATCGAAATCGGCTCCGGCACCGCATCAAAACGGTCCGACAGGCCCAGCTCCTTGATCTGCGCACGGCCGGTGAATTCGTTCATCACAACCGCATCCGCCTTGCCGTCCAGCACCATCGCGTAGCATTCGGCGGTGGTCAGCGGCTGCACCACCTCGACCTTGCCGTCGCGCAGCCAGTGGCGGCCCTGCTGTTCGAACAGATACGTCTCATAGCCCTGCGGACGGCAGAAGGTCTTGCCGAACAGGTCTTCGTCCCTGGTGAAGGCCAGGGGCCGCGCCTTGTCGGTGAACATCAGCACCAGAACTTCGAACATCGGATCCGAGAACAGGAAATTCTTGCAGCGCGGTTCTTCGGGACTGTTTTCGCAGTCCGGCTTGTACCAGGGAAATCCCGCGTCCAGCAGCGCGTTCGACAGCAGCGGCTCTTCATGCGCCGTCCACAGGTCGACCCAATGCACGGCGTAGCCCTGCTCCGGATCGGCATGGCGCATTGCGGCATTCAGCACGTCGGTCATCATGCCGCCGTTGTGCAGGTCCTTGCCGGTGAAGGGGGCAAAGTCATCCGCGGTCAGCAGGTTGATGCGGTGGCGCACCTCGGCGCTGCCAAAGGCGATCTGCACCGGTTTGGCCTCGACCGGCACGCTGGCTGAGATTTCCTTGCCGCCTTCCAGGCCCAGAGGCAGGCCCTCAAGACAGGCCAGCGACAGAGCCATGCCGGCACGCAAGCCACTTGGCTTGGGGCCGATGGTATCAATGTTTCGGCTGTGAATCGCGCTCCATTTGCCCGCGTCCTTGTACAGCTTGTCCGCGATCACCGACAGGCTGTCGCCCGGCTGCACGGCATAGACCCCGCCGCAGGTCCCGGCCGCAGCAGAATTGGCTGCAAAGGCAAGCAGGCCCATGGCAGCGGCTGCAATGTATTTCTTCATAGTCCCCCCGGGAAATAATCTGCACCGCAGCCGGTTCCGGTCTGCAGCACCCGTTGTTCTGGTTGTTATGAATGGTCCCTGGCCTGCTCCGGCACCCACCCGAAGGGCAAACGGGAACGGCCCCGGCGCAAAGATCAGTTGCCGACGAACAGGACCAGCAGCGTTGCCGTATCAACCCGCCCGTCAGCCCCGATCAGGCTGGCAGGCACGGTGATTTCCTTGCGCTCGTATGCCGCGTTCACCAGCTGGTCGATATAGGCGCCGGACTGGCCCTGGACCGCGGCGGTCAGCACCAACTTGTAGAGCGCTGTGCCTGCGGCCGGAACGGCAGCTGCCGCCTGGGTCCGGCTTTCAGGATTTACCCGCTTGCTGCGCAGCGCGGCCAGGGTGCCGGCAGTGATGCGGGCGACCATGGCGTCTTCGCCGCCGGCGCCGTCCGCTGCCGTCCTTTGCAGGCCAGGCAGCTGAGCTGGTGCAGCCGGGTCTCCGCCGCTGAACTGGAAATACAATAGCATCGCCGCAGCCACTGCCAGGCCGGCTGCTGCCAGGCCCAGCTTAGCCAGCGTGCTGCCGCCCTCAGCCGGCACCGGCGCAAAGGGCTGCGGTTCCGGGGTAATCTTTTGCTCATCCGCCGCGGAACCGGCGGGTTTCGCCGCCATGACGGCTGCGGGTTTCGGCGAGGCAGGCTTTGCCCTCTCAACAGCAGGCTGCGGCACTGGCCCGGAGCGGACCGTAACCAGCCCGATTTTCATATTCGTTGGTGCCGACACCCCGTCAATCCGGATAGATGCACCGCGCGGCTTGCCCGGCACAGCCGCCCGCTGCACGTCCGCTTTCCGCTTCAGCATAAAATACTGCCCCCGCCCTATGCCTTAATAAATTTCGGCTGAAACCTTGCATTGAATTAACGATTTCTTAATCAATTGTGAAAAACCGGTCAACATCTAGGGGGTTTCAATTTGGCAATACACAAGGCTGCACACGGAAAAAGTGCGGAAAATGCTGCAAGAACAGCGCAGAAATGAAAGCGCCCGGCAATTAAGCCGGGCGCCAAACACACTCAAAAGCTGAATGCCGGGTTATCCCAGCGCGCTGTCGCAACGGCCGCAGACCCCGTCATGGGCGTGATTGCCCACATCGGGGAGGATCTTCCAGCAGCGCTGGCACTTGCCGCCTTCGGCCTTCTCAAACACCACCGAGACGCCATCCACTTCCGGCATCCTGAAGGCCTCGGCCGGGGCCGGATCGCTCGTCAGCAGGATGTCCGAGGTGATGCAGACATCGGCGAAGTTCACCGAATTCAGCGCCTTCAGCGCTTCGCTGTCGCGTACATGCACCACCGGCGCGGCTTCCAGCGAGGCGCCGATCACCTTGTCGGTGCGCTGCACCTCCAGCGCGGCTGTCACCACCCGGCGGGCCTGGCGGATCTTGGACCATTTCGCCGCCAGCGCCTCATTCAGCCAGCCGGCGGGGGTGCTGGGAATATCCTGCAGGTGGATTGAGCTGCCCGCGCCCGGATACTTCTCCAGCCAGACCTCTTCCATGGTGAACACCAGCACCGGTGCCAGCCAGGTGGTCAGGCGGTGGAACAGGATATCCAGCACGGTGCGCGCAGCACGGGCGTTCAGCGTGTCGCCGTCGCAATACAGCGCATCCTTGCGGACGTCGAAGTAGAAGGCCGACAGATCCACGGTGGCAAAGTTGAACACCGCCGAGAACACACCCTGAAAATCAAAGGTCTGGTAGCCGCTGCGCACCTTGCTGTCCAGCTCGGCCAGCCGGTGCAGAACCCATTGCTCCAGCTCCGGCATATCCGACGGCTCCACGCGCTGATCTTCGGTGAAATCGCTCAAGCTGCCCAGCAGGAAGCGCATGGTGTTGCGCAGGCGGCGGTAGCTGTCGGCGGTGCCTTTCAGGATCTCCGGCCCGATCCGCTGGTCTGCGGTGTAATCGGTCTGAGCCACCCACAGGCGCAGGATATCGGCGCCGTACTGTTTGATGACCTCTTCCGGCACGATGGTGTTGCCCAGCGATTTGGACATTTTCATGCCCTTCTCGTCGAGCGTGAACCCATGTGTCACCACATTGCGGTACGGCGCGCGCCCCTTGGTGCCGCAGGCCTGCAGCAGCGAGGAGTGGAACCAGCCGCGGTGCTGGTCGGTGCCTTCCATGTAGACGTCGGCAATACCGTCCTCGGTGCCGTCCTCGCGGTCGCGCAGCACAAAGGCATGGGTCGAACCGCTATCGAACCACACGTCCAGCACATCGAACACCTGATCATAGGCGTCCGCATCAACGATGCCGTCCAGCACCTTGGCCTTGAAGCCCTCCTGATACCAGACGTCCGCACCATGGGCGTCGAACTCGGCGACGATGCGCTTGTTCACCTCGTCATTGCGCAACAGGAAGTCCGCATCGGTGGGCAGAGCGTCTTTTTTGGTGAAGCAGGTAAGCGGCACGCCCCAGGCGCGCTGGCGGCTCAACACCCAGTCGGGGCGGCTTTCGATCATCGAATGCAGGCGGTTGCGGCCGGTTTGCGGCCACCATTTCACCAGCTCGTCGATCGAACGCAGCGCGCGTTCGCGGATGCTGGTGCCCATCTCATCCATGCCGTCGTCCAGCTGACGGTCGACAGAAGCAAACCACTGCGGCGTGTTACGGTAGATGATCGGCGCCTTGGAGCGCCAGGAATGCGGGTAGCTGTGCTTGATCTTGCCGCGCGCCAGCAGGCCGCCGACCTCGGCCAGCTTGTCGATCACCGCCTTGTTGGCATCGCCCTCGCCGCCCTTGCGGTTGAGGATGTATTTGCCGCCGAAGAACGGCAGATCGGCGCGGAATCCGCCATCGTCCATCACGTTGTAAGTGATGACCTGCTCCAGCATTCCCAGATCCCGGTAAAGCTCGAATTCCTCCATCCCGTGCGACGGCGCGCAGTGAACAAAGCCGGTGCCTTCGGTGTCGGTCACGAAGGGGGCCGCACGGAAATCGCGGATCCCGTCCCATTCACCGCCCGCGCCTTCGGCGCCTGCCAGCGGATGCTTCAGCGACAGGCTGGACAGTTCCTCGGCCGAGACCCCGCGCAGGCGGGTGTATTGATCCTCGCCCAGGCGGGCGCGCTTGAACACGTCAGCGGCCAGGTTGTCGGCCAGCAGGAAACGCTCGCCGGTGCTGGCCCAGCATTCCTCCGGCGTGCCGGTGACCTCGTACAGGCCATAGGCAATCTCGGCGCCGTAGACCACCGCCTTGTTCGACGGGATGGTCCAGGGGGTGGTGGTCCAGATCACCACATGGGCGCCTTCCAGATCCTGCGCCACCAGCGCGGAATCCGCGCCGGCAAAATCGGCATCCTCGCCATCCGCGGGAACAAAGCCGCCGGCCTCGGCGACCTTGAATTTCACCCAGATGGTGAAGCTTTCCTTGTCGTGATACTCAACCTCGGCTTCGGCCAGCGCGGTTTTCTCGACCGGCGACCACATCACGGGTTTCGAGCCCTGATACAGCGTGCCGTTCATCAGGAATTTCATGAACTCATCCGCGATCACCGCCTCGGCGTGGTAGTTCATGGTCAGATAGGGATTATCCCAGTTGCCGGTGATGCCGATCCGTTTGAATTCTTCGCGCTGGACATCGACCCAGCTGTCGGCAAAGGCGCGGCATTCCTGGCGGAATTCCACCACCGGCACCGCGTCCTTGTTCTTGCCCTTCTTGCGGTACTGCTCCTCGATCTTCCATTCGATCGGCAGGCCGTGGCAGTCCCAGCCCGGCACATAGCGCGCGTCAAAGCCCATCATCTGATGCGAGCGCACGATCATGTCCTTGATGGTCTTGTTCAGCGCGTGGCCGATGTGCAGGTGGCCGTTGGCATAGGGCGGGCCGTCATGCAGGGTGAAGGGCTTGCGCGCGCCGTCAGTGCCCTTGGCCGCGGCGGCCTTCTCGCGCAAGCGGTCATAGACCCCGATCTCCGCCCAGCGTTCCAGCCAGGCAGGCTCCCGCTTGGGCAGGCCCGCACGCATTGGAAAGGCGGTCTTGGGCAGGTTCAGGGTGTCTTTGTAGTCAGGCGTCTGAGGCGTGTCGGCGCACATCGGGGGCGTCCTTTGGATGATCAAGGCTGGAAATCGGGATATTCGGTTCGGCGCGATGGCTCAAGCGCCTTTGCCCGGCGGCTCAATGGTTTCAGAGCGCCGGGGATATAATTCGAATAATGATGGCCGCGAATAGGGACATGAAGTGCCTTATAGGATGGTCCCGCCAAAGGGTAAAGCGGTGAGATGCGGCAGATACGCCCGCCCCCCCTTCCGCATGGGGCCTGCTGTGTCTATCTATCAGCCGGACCCAGCAGAGCGGAGCCCCCATGACCAACACCGAAACGCAAGTTCCGCTGGCGCGGTTCGACATCAGCGCCGGCGAGATCGCCCGCGTTGTTGCCGTCTTCTACGTCCGGGTGCGGTCCCACGACGTGCTCGGCCCGGTGTTTGCCGCCCATGTTGCGGACTGGCCGGAGCATGAGGAGAAAATCGCCGGCTTCTGGCGCAATGCGATCCTGCGGGAGAAAAGCTACAGCGGCAATCCGATGCGCGAGCATGTCAGCCGCCCGGACGTGAAAGCAGAGCATTTCCCGCTGTGGCTCGGTCTGTTCCACGATGTTCTGCGGACCGAGCTGCCGGAGCGGACCGCGCTGCAGTGGGGGGCCTTGGCCGACCGCATCGGCGAGGGCTTCCGCACCGGTATCGTGGCGATGCGCCAGCCGAAGGACCAGCCGCCCAAACTGTTCTGAGCGCGGCCTGCCGGATGCTCCCGCGCCTGCAGGAGCCCTGGCCCGGCCAGGCCGCCCAGGCAGGCTTGGGTGCGGCTCATGCTGTGCATGAGCCTGGCGCGCTGCTTATCCGGCCTTGGAGAACAGCCCGGTCAGCGCCCGCTGCACCACCTTGCGGGTACTGGGCTTATGCTGCGCAGAAAACGGCATCGGGCGGCAGACTTCCATGGCAGCAATCCCCACCCTGGCCGACAATGCGCCATTCACCAGCCCCTCTCCGAAACGGCGGGAGAGTTTCGACAGCACCGAGCCGCCCAGCACCGGCTCCAGCAGATCATCGCCTGCGGCCACGGCCCCGGTGGCCGCCAGATGCGCCAGCACCGCCCGGGTCAGCCGCCAGGAACTGAAGAACCCGGGCCGGCCGCCGTAGATCCCTGCCACCCGGCGGATCATGCGCAGCGAGGAAACCAGTGCCGCCGCCACATCCGCCAGCGCCATCGGAACCAGCGCCGTGACCGTGGCAACCTGCCGGGCGGCGGCTTCGACCTCGCGCAGCGCCAGCGCATCCAGCGGCACCAGCAGTTCCTCCTCTGCCAGCAGCAGCAGGGCGTCGCCGTCCATCACCTCGGCCTGGCGCTCTGCCAGCCGGGCCAGCTGCCAGGCCAGGTCATCGCGGCCCTTGTAAAACCCCTCTAGCCGGGCGGTGAAGCCGCGGGCGGCGGACAGGTCCGCTGCCGCCTCGGCCTGTTGCCGCAGCGTATCGACGCGCCGCAGCCGGGACAGCGCCGCCAGTTCGCGCAGGGCCATCGCAAAAGCCAGCAGCAGAAGAACCGCCAGCCCGGCACTGACTGCCCAGCCCAGCAGCGGAACCCGTGCGATCAGCCCAGCCGCAAAATCCCAAGCGGCAACCGAAGCCATGGCGCCAACGACCGCAACCAGCAGCACCCAGAACCAGCGTGCCAGCCGCGAGGGGCGGCGGGCGGCAATCCGGGCCGCCTGTTCCATCGCCGGCGGCCCGGCTGCGGCGGCCTGCGGCTCGGGCACCGGCGGCGCCTCGGTCACCGAAGGGGCATCCGTCTCGCCCGCGAGGTCAATCAGAACCGGCTTGCTGCTCATGCCACCGCCTCCTGGCAGCTGCGCCATTCATAGGTGATGGCCGGCAGGCCTTCCTCATTGCTTGCGCCATCGCCGCGGCCGGTTTCGGCAAAGCCTTGCCGCTGATAAAACCGCTGTGCGCGGGTATTGGCGGCAAAGGTGTGGAGCACGAGCCGCGGGGCGGCAGCCTTGGCGGCATCCAGAAGCGCCTTGCCTGCCCCCTGCCCGCAGGCACCCTGCGCCAGGTAAAGCGCGCAGACCTCGGCGCCGTCACGGGCCAGGAAGCCCAGCACGCGTCTGCCCCGCACCGCCACAGTGACCCAGCCGCGGTCGATCATCAGGCCGCAGAAGGCAACTGCCTCAGCGGATGTGTACAGCTTCGGCATCCATTCGGTGTCCTGTTGGAAACGGTAGAGGATCTCCCCCGCCGAACCGGCATCAAGGGGCGTTGCTGCGCGCAAGACGAGGGTCACAAGGCATCTCCGATCAGGAATTCGGCAGCGCGGTCGAGGCGGATATGCGGCGGACCGCTGCCGTGTTTCAGAGTAAGCGGAACCGGCGCAAAAGCCATTGCCTGATAATCACACTCCAGCCAGCGGTCCGCCCCTTGGCGCGCAGGTGCCAGCAGGTGCGCGGGGTCTTCGGGCAACGCCCCGGGGTAAAACGCCGCCTGCTTGCCGCTGTCCAGCAAGGTGCCGCGCACGCAGGGCAGCTCAGTGCCGTTATGAGTGCGCATTTCCTCTGTCGTGGTCCGCAAAGAGGCAATCGCAAGGGCTGCGGTTTCTGCGCCTGCAAAACGGGCACGGTCCTGTGCTTCGCGGGTCAGCGCCTCTATGATTGCAGCCATACGGGCGTGCTGAGCGTGGTGCAGATGGTCAGCCTTGGTGGCGGCAAACAGGATCTTCTCGACCCGTTTCCCGCCCAAGAGCCTGGTCAGAAAACGGTTGCGGCCCGGTTTGAACGCGCTGAGGATATCCGCCATCGCATGGCGCAGGTCCTCCACCGCCTGCGGGCCGGAATGGATCGCCGACAGCGCATCCACCAGCACCACCTGCCGGTCGATGCGGGCAAAGTGGTCGCGGAAGAAAGGTTTGACGACCTTGGACTTATAGGCTTCGTACCGCCGTTCCATCTCGCGCCAGAGACTGCCGCGCGGGGCGGCGGGTTCCGGCGGGAGCGGCGCAAAGGTGAGAACCGGCGATCCCTCCAGGTCGCCGGGCAGCAGGAAGCGGCCCGGGGTGCAGTCATAGAAACCGGCGGCGCGGGCGGCGGTCAGGTACGCGGTGTAGGCCCCGGCCAGCGCCTGCGCCTGCGGCTCGTCATGCGTCCCCGCGGGGACAGCCTTGGATTTCTCCGACAGGAACCGTTCAGCCTGGGGCCGGCTGGCGATGCGCGGCAGCACATCGGCGGACCATTCGGCATAGGATTTGTCCAGCAGAGCAAGGTCCAGGAGCCACTCGCCCGGATAGTCGACGATATCCAGATGCAGCGTGCGCGGCCCCTGCAGCCCCGATATCAAGCCGGCGGGCCGCACCTTCAGGCTGAGACGCAGCTCGGACACTGCCCTTGTGCTGTCCGGCCAACGGGGTGACGGCCCGGTCAGGGCCGCGAGGTGGTTTTCATAGTCAAACCGCGGCACGGTGTCGTCAGGCTGGGGCTGCAGAAAGGCGGTCTCAATCCGTCCGTCGCGGGCCGCATTCAGCTGCAGCATCCGGCCCCGGTCCAGCAGATTGGCCACCAGAGAAGTGATGAACACGGTCTTGCCGGAGCGCGCCAATCCGGTCACGCCCAGCCGCAAGGGCCGGCCGAACAGCGCCGATGACAGGCCGCTGGCGACGTTCTCCACACCGTTCATCACCCCATCTGCAAGGGAGGTTATCACCAAGGCCCTGATCCTGCTCTGTTCTTGCTGCTGTCAAGATAGGCAGCCTGCCTGCGGGTTACCAGAGCGCACGCGGGGCTTGCCCCGGCTGTGTTGCGTTGCTACTTGCCCGCTTATGCCGCGTTTTGCTTTGAAAGTCGAATACCACGGGAAGCCTTTTGCCGGCTGGCAAAGGCAGAAGGATCAGCCCTCCGTCCAGGGGGCGATCGAGGCTGCGCTGGCGCGGCTGGAACCGGGGGAGCACACGATTGCCGCCGCCGGGCGCACCGACACCGGTGTGCATGGGCTGGGACAGGTGGCGCATTGCGACATGGCCAAGGACTGGGACCCGTTCCGCCTGTCAGAGGCGCTGAATTACCATCTGAAACCCGATCCGGTGGCGATCGTGGACTGCGCGCGGGTCGATGACGGCTGGCACGCGCGGTTCTCGGCGGTGGAGCGGCAGTATCTGTTCCGCATCCTGATCCGCCGCGCGCCCGCCACCCATGACGCGGGCCAGGTCTGGCAGCTGAGCCATGATCTGGATGCCAACACCATGCAGGAAGCCGCCAGCCACCTGGTCGGCAACCATGATTTCACCACCTTCCGCTCCTCGATCTGCCAGGCGGCCAGCCCGGTCAAGACGCTGGACGAGCTGCGGGTTGAGCGGGTGCAGGGGTTTTCCGGGCCGGAGATCCATTTCCACGTGCGCGCCCGCAGCTTTCTGCACAACCAGGTGCGCAGCTTTGTCGGCACGCTGGAGCGGGCCGGTGCCGGCGCCTGGGAACCTGCGGATGTGAAGGCCGCGCTGGACGCCCGCGACCGCGCCGCCTGCGGACCGGTCTGCCCCGGCCACGGGCTGTATCTGGCGCGGGTCGGCTACCCCGACGACCCTTTTGCCTGACCCGGCTCTTGCATCCCGCAGGGCGCTGCACATACTTAACCCCGACAATGCGCCAGAGGGCACAACCAGCCCCCTGCCCGCCCCATTACACAAGAGGCACACGCAGCAATGGCAAAACCTGAAAAGCCCCCGCTTCTGGCTGTCCTGATCGATGCCGACAACATCTCGGCCAAATACGCCGAGGCAATGTTCGAGGAAATCGCCTCGTTCGGCGAGGCCAGCATCCGTCGCATCTACGGCGATTTCGCCGGCGGCAGCCCCCAGGGGTGGAACAAGGAGAAACTGGCCGCGCTGGCGATCGTGCCGCATCAGCAGTTCGCCAATACCACCGGCAAAAACGCTTCGGACATAGCCCTGGTGATCGACGCGATGGACATCCTGCATTCGGGCCGTTTCGACGGTTTTGTGCTGATCTCCTCCGACAGCGATTTCACCCGCCTGGCCAGCCGCATCCGCGAACAGGGGGTGGATGTGTTCGGCATGGGCATGCGCAAGACGCCCGCGGCATTCGTGCAGGCCTGCAAGCGGTTCATCTATGTCGAGAACCTGCTGGATGAGCCGGGCAAACCGAAGCCGAAACCCAAGAAAGAAGACGACGGCGGCAACGGAAATGCTCCGGCGGAACTGGCGGATCCGACCAAACTGGTGGTGCGGGCGATGGACGCGATCGATCAGGACGACGAATGGTACACGCTGGGCCAGATCGGCCAGTACATCACCGCGGCGGCGCCGGATTTTGACACCCGCAGCTATGGCAAGCGCAAGCTGAGCGACCTGATTTCCTCGCTGAAGCTGTTTGAGACCAAACGCGGCGATGGCAACCAGATCCTGGTGCGGCGGCTGGACTGACGCGCGGCACCGCTGCCCGCAGACAGCCCGCTGTGGAGGCATCCGCAGGTCACCCTCACACCGCGTGTGTCAGGCTGGCATCTGGGCGATGCACTGGCGGATGTGGTGGAGAACTACCGGCGGATTGAAGCCGGACAAGACCTGCTGCATGAAATGGTCCGGCAGCTGGGGTATTGATCCGGCCTGCAGCGCCCGCCCTGCTTCTTTCTGGATTTCAACACTCCCGCCGGAGGCGCTGCCTTGTTTCCGGCAGAGGGGTAAGGCGGCCAACTGCGCCAGCCAGGGGCGCGGCAGGCCGGCTAGGAGCGGTAATCCGGGTTTTCATAGTCGAACCGGCAGCCGGCAGACCAGGCTTTGCGGTCGTTGCCCTCATTCGGATAGCCGCCCGCATCGCGCAGCATCGCCGCCAGATGCATCAGGTTCCAGGTCATGATCGTGGTGTTGCGCTGGGTGAACTCGTTTTCAAAGCCGGCGGGCTTGCCCTCCACTTCATCGCCATAAGACGGCCCCGGCCCGGCCTCGCCGATCCAGCCGCAGTCGGCCTGCGGCGGAATGGTGAAGCCGAGATGGCTGAGCGCATAGCAGAGCGTCATCGCGGTATGCTTGATGCCGTCTTCATTGCCGGTGATGACTGTGCCGCCGGTTTTGCCGTAAAAGATCGACTGCCCTTTATCGTTCAGCTCCCCGCTCATGCCGTACAGGCGCTCAATCAGGATCCGGCAGACCGAGCTTTCCTCGCCCAGCCAGATCGGCGTTCCGATCACCAGGATCCGGGCTGCCAGCACCTTCTCCCACAGCTTGGGCCAGTCGTCCTGCGGCCAGCCATGCCCGGTCATGTCCGGATAAACGCCGGGCGGCACCATGTGGTCCAGGATATGCAGATGTTCGACCTCCACGCCGTTCTTTTCCATGATCGAGGATGAAGCCTGCATCAGCAGGCGGGTGTGGCTTTTGCTGCCGTCTTTCTTGAGGGAGGTGTTGATGAACAGGGCTTTGAGGCCCGAAAAACCGGTCATAGCGCGTCTCCTGTTTGGATTGCAGGTATCGACCGGATGGTAGGACATCGCCTGCGGTTGCACAGGCGCGCTGGCAGGATCGTGATGCCAGACGGGAACCGCCCGCCGGGCGGAAAACACGGCGGGCGGGAAAATCAGCCGATGAAAGTCTTGTAGCCGGCTTCATCCATGTAGTCGTCCATCGGCGACAGATCCGCGGGCTTCAGCTTGAAAAACCAGGCGCCGCCTTCGGGGTCCTCGTTCACCTTGCCGGGATCATCGGTCAGCGCCTCGTTCACTTCGACCACTTCACCGTCCAGCGGTGCCAGAATGTCGGAGGCGGCCTTGACCGATTCGATCACCACGATTTCCTCATCCTTGGAAACCTCGGTGCCCACCTCCGGCAGCTCCACAAAGACCACTTCACCCAGCTGCTCGGCGGCATGGGCGGTGATGCCAACGGTGATCAGGTCGTCTTCGGGCAGCAGCCACTCGTGTTCTTCGGTGTATTTCATCGTCGTTTTTTCCTTGGAAGAGGCTTGGGGTTTTGGTGCGGGTTCGGCCGCCGTAAAGGATGCCGCAGGAAAAAGAAAGCCGGTCCTGCCGGCCTCTGCATGCGCGGGTATACGCTATCAACGGTGCTGGTCTCCGATCAAGATGGCAAATCGCGGGTTTCCTGCGTTTTTACGGGCCAGGCCCCGATCCCCTGTGCGGTCAGAACAGGTTGAAATACTCCGCCTGCTCCCATTCGCTGACGGTGTCGAGATAGCGCTCCCACTCGAAGTGCTTGAGCTGCAGCAGGTAGCTGGTGAATGCCTCCCCCAGCGCCGCCCGGCACATCAGCGAGCCGCCGAACCCCTCCAGCGCCTGGCCCAGCGAGCGCGGCAGGCGGTCGGAGTCTTCGCCGTAGGGCGACAGCGTCGGCGGCGGCGCCTCCAGCCCTTCGGTGATCCCCGCCAAGCCTGCAATGATCTGGGCCGCCAGCGCGTAATAGGGGTTGGCCGAACTGTCCGGTGCGCGGTTTTCAATCCGGCTGGCGGTATCGCCCGGTTGCATCAGCGCCCGCAGCATGGCGCCGCGGTTGTCCTCGCCCCAGCCGATCCGGTTCGGGGCCAGCTGGAACGGCAGATAGCGTTTGTAGCTGTTGACGGTCGGCGCGATCAGCAGCGATGTTTCCGTGGCGTATTTCAGCAGCCCCGCCATCCAGGCGCTGGCCTGCGGGCTGAGCACCCCAGCGGTTTCCGGCATGAACATCTGCCGCCCGCTGGCTTGATCCTGCAGCGACTGATGCACATGCCAGCCGTTGGCCATGGCATTGTCCAGCCGCGGCTTGGCCATGAAGCTGGCGTGCAGGCCATTGCGGGCGCAAACTTCCTTGACCATGGTGCGAAACATCACCATCGCATCCGCCTGGGCCATGGCGCCGCCGGGGGCAAAGGTGAATTCCACCTGACCGGGCCCCATTTCAATCTCGACCGAGCGCACCGGCAGGCCCAGTTTCTGGGCATTGCGGCGCAGCAGGTCCAGCACGCCCTCCGCTTCGCCATAGCAGGTTTCAGCCAGATACTGATAACCTTGCGTCAGGCTGCGGGGCTGCTCCGGCGCACCGGGGCCGCCTGCCGCATCGCCGCCGTCGGAACGGCCGGCCAGCTTGCAAATGTGAAACTCCACCTCCAGCCCGAAGCTGGCCGCCATCCCCTGCCCCTCCAATGCCTCGACCGCCCGCTGCAGCACGCCGCAGGATGCAAACGGGACCGGGCTGCCGTCCGGATAGACCGGTGTGCAGAAGATCCAGGCGGAATGGCCGGACCAGGGCAGCGCGCGGAAGGTATCCGGGCGCGGCACCAGCAGCACGTCGCCCGCGCCCCGCATCGGCCCGGCCAGGCCCGTGCGGCCCTCCCAGACCGGAAAGGCATTGCGGTGCGAGGTATCCTTGAGCAACAGCGTCGCAGGCACGTTGAGACCGCGGTCAAAGACGCTGGCAAAGGCGCCGGCCATCACCGTCTTGCCGCGCAAAACCCCGTGCTGATCGGGGAACAGCACCCGCACCGTCTCGATCCCGTCGAACTGCGCGCGGGAAGTGATCTCCGCCGCCTGACGGCAATCCTCGGCACTCAGCAGCCCCAGGCGGGCCAGTTTGCCGGATGTGAATTCATGTGCCATGGGCGGCCTCTTGGCTAGCGGGCTGCCTGAAATTGCACCGGAACCAGGGGCGCGTCCAGCACCCGGTGGAGATTTCCCAGGCGCGGCGGCGCAAAGCAGCGGTTCCGGCGGCTTTGCCGCTTGACAGCGTTCGCAGATCGCACATTGTTTCCGGCATTCGCACAAAACCGCCGCAGGCAGCGGCGTTTTCACAATCGGGACGGGCAGCATCAGATGACCACAGCTGAACAGGACAGGAATGTTTCTTCGAGCTTTGCCAAGGGGCTGGCGGTTCTGGCAGTGTTCGACGCGGCGACGCCCAGCTTGACATTGGCCGAGATCGCCCGCCGCACCGGCCAGGACCGGGCCACGGCGCGGCGCGGCGCGCTGACGCTGGTGCAGGCGGGCTATCTGCGCCAGGACGGGCGGATGCTGGCGCTGACGCCGCGGGTGCTGGCACTGGCGGGCGGGTTCCTGCAGGCCAACCAGTTCGGCCGCCGGGTGCAGCCGGTACTGAACCGCCACGCCCGGCAGATGGAGGTCGAGGTGACGCTGGCGATGCTGGATCAGGGGCGGGTGCTGCTGCTGGCGCAATCGACCGTGGATCATGGTCATATCACCTATGGTTTCACCGCCGGCTCGCACATTCCGCTCGCCCATACCAGCCTGGGGCGGATGCTGCTGGCCGGGCTGCCGCAAGAGGAGGCGGCGTCGGTGCTGGCCAAGACGCAGGTGCCGCGCCACACCGGCCAGTCGCTGACCGATCCCGGCGCCATCCTTGAGCGTGTCGCACAGGCCCGCGAACAAGGCTATTGCATCACCGACAGCGAGTTCGAGGGCGGCATCACCGGCTATGCGGTACCGGTCTCGCGCCCCGGCCATACGCCCGTCGTTGCGGGCAGTTCTGCCCCGCGCGGACAGCGGCCGCAGGCGGATGCAGAACGGCTCCTGCGCGGGCTGCAGCTGTGCGCGGCGGAGCTGCGCCAGGCCGAGGCGGTGGACCACCTCTGACATCTGCGCCGGAAACCCCTTCTTGTAATGCACGCCGCCCTTGCTAGGCTGACACCGGATATTTCCGCAGGAGCATTTCGATGATGAAACAGACTGTATTGGCCGCCGCCCTGTGCACCACCCTGTGCGCCGCGCTGGCTCCGGCCGCATCCGCCAAGGATGCCGAAGGCACCGTGGTTTCCGTTCTGGGCCGCAATTGGGCGGTTTTCCCGGTCGCGGACACCGCGGGCCGCTACAGCGCCACGCGGATGAACCTGGAGCATTTGCCCTTCCGCCCGCCTGCGGTCCTGACCGCGCGCCAGGCGGTGCGGGCCCTGCGCGCGGCCACCGGCTGCAGCGTCAACCTGGACACCATGGTGCGCAATATCACCGGCACCTACTACGCCCAGATGATCTGCCGCAAATAGCAGCGCGTCTGACGGCTCTGCGGTTTTGCAGCGTTTTTCTGAAACATCCTCTTGGGAAATGTGATCATTTTCCCGGCGGCGATGGATTGAGCGGCCCAAGCGCGCCTGCCATAGATTGCGCATGAGACTTGCAATCAACGGATTCGGCCGCATTGGCCGCGCCATCCTGCGCCAGATCCTGACCACGGCGCGCGGAGACGGCATCGAAGTGGTGCGGATTAATGATATCGCACCCTTGGACATGTGCGCCTATCTGTTCCAATACGACAGCACCTTCGGCCCCTTTGCCCATCCGGTGGCGCACGGCGATGAGGCGCTGCAGGTGATGGGCCGCAGCATTCCTGTCAGCCATGCGTCCGACCTGACACGCGTGGATCTGTCCGGTGTTGATCTGGTGCTGGAATGCACCGGCATTGCCCGCACCTCGGATGTCGCCGAACGCGGCATCAAGGCGGGCGCCGCCAAGGTGCTGATCTCCGGCCCCTCCCCCGCGGCGGAGCTGACCGTGGTGCTGGGGGCAAACGAGGAGAGCCTCGGCGACGCGCGGATCGTCTCCAATGCCTCCTGCACCACCAATGGTCTGACGCCGCTGGTCAAACTGCTGGATGGCATCGCCGGTATCGACACCGCCCATATGACCACAATCCATTGCTACACCAACTCGCAGCCGATGGTGGACGCGCCGCGCGGCGATTTCGCCCGCTCCCGCGGCGGCGCGCAATCGATGGTGCCGACCACCACCTCGGCGATGCATCTGATCGACGAGGTGCTGCCGCATCTGAAAGGCCGGGTCAGCGGCGCCGCGGTGCGGGTGCCGACGGCCAGCGTGTCGGCGGTTGATC
>NZ_JAXMOX010000048.1:0-26194 GCF_034669605.1 Leisingera sp. | reverse complement strand
ATTGTCGGCCAGGCCGGTGAGGCCGGATCGCTCAACTGCGGAAATGTGGACAAAAATGTCCTTGCCGCCATCATCGGGTGCAATAAAGCCGTAGCCTTTGGTGGTGTTGAACCATTTGACGGTGCCAGTCGCCATCGTCGTATTCTCCTAAGTCGTCTCAATTCTCTGCCCGCTTTATGCGGCAGAACGGCAACGGTCTGCCGAGGGTCATGACCGCGCCGGTAAGGCAACAATGATGATACTCGCGTTACGCTGCGATGACAGATTTGAGTAGGAATCACCCGTGGTGCAAGAAAAATACGGAGTGACGCGCGGTTTTCGGGCTGATTCCGGCGGGACCGTGCCTAAAGAACTGTCACAACCGTACCGAGCGGAACCCGCTGATACAGGTCCATGACATGCTCATTCATCATCCGGATGCAGCCGTTGGAGACCGAGTGTCCGATGGTCTGCGGCTGGTTGGTGCCGTGGATGCGGAAATAGGTATCGATGCCGTTCTGGAACAGATACAGCGCCCGCGCGCCGAGCGGATTTTCCGGACCTCCCGGCTGGATGTAGTCGTTGTCGACGAATTTGGCATAGGCCCGCGGATCACGTTCGATCATCTCGTCGGTCGGGCGCCAGGTGGGCCAGACCTTCTTGCGTTCGATCACCGCTTTGCCGGTGAACTCCAGACCGGCCTTGCCGACACCCACGCCATAGCGCATCGCCTGGCGCTTGCCGGTGACAAAATAAAGGTAGTAGGAGCGCGGCAGCACCAGAATCTGCCCCGGGGCAAAATCCTTGCGGATCCGGACCTCCTGCGGGGCGGGATCAAAAGGGGCTGGTTCTTTCTTGCGGGCAAGCGCGGGCAGCGGAAGCAGGCTTGCCGCGGCCGCTGCGGTGCCAGAGCTCAGAATTTTCCGGCGTGAAATCATGGGTAAATCTCCGGATGTCTGTTGTGTCTCCTTGCCATCTTCCGGCGCGGAATACGCTGGGTCAACGGGATTCCGCAGACGGGCCGGCAAGTGTTGCAAGCGTGGCAGCAGCCGGGGTGCAATCGGCAATCCAGCTAAAGTATCGCAATTTCCCGGCCAGCAGCCCCGGCCAAGGGTTCGGCGCATTGCGCCTTGCATGCCCTTGCAGGTGAAGCAGCGGCCTGACGCCCCCAATGCGGATTACAGGTTTGTGAAGCTCTGGCTGCGTCCCTTGCGGCTTGGCCGCCGTCGTCTATATCTGGGCAGGATTGAAGCAAAGGAGCCATCATGGGCGCCAAGACCCTGACCTGCCTGGCCTGTGCGCAGCTGAACCGGGTGCCTGAGGACAAGCTGGGCAAAGGCCCCAATTGCGGCAGCTGCGGCGCGGCACTGATGCCGGGCAAGCCGGTGGACGTGAATCCGGCCGTATTGCAGAAAGCGGCGCAAAATGACGATCTGCCGCTGGTGGTTGATTTCTGGGCGCCCTGGTGCGGGCCCTGCCGGACGATGGCACCGGAATTCGCCAAAGCCGCCAAGGCGCTTGGCGGCAAGGCGCGGCTGGTCAAGCTGAACACCCAGGATCATCAGTCCGCCGGCGCGCGCTACCGTATCCGCGGCATCCCGACCCTGGTTGTTTTTGAGCGCGGCAAGGAGAAAAAGCGCCAGGCCGGCGCGATGCGGCAAGGCCAGATCGTCAGCTGGCTGCGCGGTTAGGCGCGGTTGCCGCAGGCTTGCCCGAGGGCCGGCTGCGACTGCATCCAGCAACGCAGGGAAAGCCCCGCGATCATCAGAACGGTCGCGCCCAGACCGGCTGCCGGATACAGCATCAGGCTCTTCCACAGCGGCAGCGCGGCCGCGAAAAACCCATACGCCGTGGCGCACATCCCGGTGATCATACCTGCGAACAGTCCAGCCCAAACCATGGCAACTCCTCCTCCGGGAGCAACCTAGCCTGACCGCCCCCGTGTCTCTCAAGCCTATCTTGCGGACAATTTTGCTGAAAAAAGGTTCAAAAAGTGTCAATAGGCTGAGCGGCGCTGCGCGAAGGGAGGGGGCAGGATTACTTTGAGGTCAGCGCCACGCCGTCCTTGGCCTTTGGCATCTTGCCCTTGCCCTGTTGCAGCACATGGGTCAGCTCATGCGCCAGCAGGCCGGTATCCTTGGCGAATGCGGGCTTCATCACATAGATATTGTTGCCGACGGTAAAGGCCTTGGCTTTCAGCTCCTTGCAGACGTCCTTGGCATTGCCGCCGACATGCACCCGCACTTTGCCCAGATTGCCGCCGAAATGCGCCTCCAGCCCTTTACGCAGATCGCCGGGCAGTTTTTTCTCTGTGGTGCCTTCTGGTTCGGTCTTGAGCTTCTTGCGCTTGGCCTTCTTGCCCTTTGTTGCCTCGACCTGTGCCTTCACCTCTTCCGGTTTCAAAGCCATGCGGGGATCCTTTCCAATGCACAAACCAACAGTGGGCGCCAGGGCGCCCGCCGTGATGGTAGCGCAGAGTTGGGGAAAGGGCAAAATGGAGAGGGTCTATCCCTTTGGGACATGTCACGCAGAGGCCCGGCCCGCGCCTGACTTTCCCGTCATGCTGGAGGCATGCTTTCCGCATGACGAAGGCGCATTCGCGCCCTCCCAAGGTCAGGCCCGGGCCTTGTGTTGCCCAATTCTGCTCGTAACCGGGCTGAGTACTTTAAAAAGGGTTTGGTGAAAAATGCGAGCAGCAGGTTCCAGCAGCTTTTCAAACAGCTTTGCAGAATTCTTCTGGGTGGCTTTCAATGTACTCCACCATTTCGAGTACAAGACTTGGCACAAAGGCTTCTGCCTCCAGACGTTGCCCTGCCGGGGAACGCTCCATTGCTTCTTTCATTTGGGCCTTGGCGCTTCTCAAAGCTGAACGAAAAGCGCTATTCCGAGCGTCACCCGGCACGTCATTCAGGTGCCTTAGAATAGGGGTCAAATCATTAGCAACGCGTTCCACATCGTCGGCTAGTTTTGTTTGGCTGAGCTTCCTTAGGCAAGATGCAACGTCAGCTGACATGAAGCCCGCATTCCCTATGAACTGCAGGAAACCTCCGTTCAGGATTTGGGCGCGGAAGTACTCCAAGCAGAAGAAAGTCATCTGACCTTCGGTCAACAGCCCCTTGGAAACCAATTCCCTCAGCGTATCCAGTTTGAACGCTTCCAGCGCAGCCCAGATCTCCTCTGAGGCAAACTCGCCGAGCAGTCGGAAATAGTAGTCTTCGATCTTTAGGTCAGGGTCGGTTTCGGGAGACAGAAAATCTGTCTCCCGGATTGTTGGCTTTGGCAGGATCAGTTGATTTCCTGCCAAAAGTCGTTTCGGCCACGTCACCGCACAAACTTCTTGTGCTTCAACCGCTTGGGCTCCAGCGCGTCCGGTCCCAGACGGCGCTTCTTGTCCTCTTCGTAGTCCTCGAAGTTGCCCTCGAACCACTCCACATGGGCGTCGCCCTCGAACGCCAGGATGTGGGTGCAGATCCGGTCGAGGAAGAAACGGTCGTGCGAGATCACCACCGCGCAGCCGGCAAAATCGACCAGCGCGTCTTCCAGCGCCCGAAGGGTTTCCACGTCCAGGTCGTTGGTCGGTTCGTCAAGCAGCAGCACGTTGCCGCCTTCTTTAAGCAGCCGCGCCATATGCACCCGGTTGCGCTCACCGCCCGACAGCAGAGACAGTTTCTTTTGCTGGTCGCCGCCCTTGAAGTTGAACGAGGAGCAATAGGCGCGGGAATTGACCTGCGCGTCGCCCAGCTCGATGATCTCGGCGCCGCCGGAGATCGCTTCCCACACGGTGTCGCCATCGTTCAGGTCATCGCGCGACTGATCCACATAGGACAGTTTCACGGTATCGCCATAGGTGACAGTGCCGGCGTCGGGCTGCTCCTGGCCGGTCAGCATGCGGAACAGGGTGGATTTACCGGCGCCGTTGGGGCCGATCACACCGACAATGCCGCCGGGCGGCAGATCAAACGACAGGCCCTCGACCAGCTGCTTGTCGCCGTAATGCTTGGAGATGCCCTCGACGTCGATCACCTTGGATCCCAGACGCGGGCCGTTGGGGATGACGATCTGGGCGCGGGTCAGCTTTTCACGCTCGGACTGGCTGGCCAGATCGTTATAGGCGTTGATCCGGGCCTTGGACTTGGCCTGGCGCGCCTTGGCGCCCTGGCGCATCCATTCCAGCTCGCGCTCCAGCGTTTTCTGCTTGGATTTGTCTTCGCGGGCTTCCTGCTGCAGGCGCTTGGCCTTCTGCTCCAGCCAGGCGGAATAGTTGCCCTCGTAGGGAATGCCGCGGCCGCGGTCCAGCTCCAGGATCCAGCTGGTGATGTCATCCAGGAAATAGCGGTCGTGGGTGACGCAGAGGATGGTGCCCTTGTAGTCGATCAGGTGCTGCTGCAGCCAGGCGATGGTCTCGGCATCGAGGTGGTTGGTCGGCTCGTCAAGCAGCAGCATTTCCGGCGCTTCCAGCAGCAGCTTGCACAGCGCCACGCGGCGGCGCTCACCGCCCGACAGGTTGGCGATCTCGGCATCGTCCGGCGGGCAGCGCAGCGCCTCCATCGAGACGTCGATCTGGCTGTCCAGGTCCCACAGGTTCTCGGCGTCGATCTTGTCCTGCAGCTCGGCCATCTCCTCGGCGGTCTCGTCCGAGTAGTTCATCGCCAGTTCGTTGTAGCGGTCCAGGATGTCCTTCTTGGCCTTGACGCCCAGCATCACGTTTTCCCGCACGGTGAGGCTCTCGTCCAGCTTCGGCTCCTGCGGCAGGTAGCCGACCTTGGCACCCTCGGCGGCCCAGGCTTCGCCGGTGAAATCGGTATCGAGGCCGGCCATGATTTTCATCAGGGTGGATTTACCGGCGCCGTTGACGCCGACCACACCGATTTTCACACCGGGCAGGAAGGACAGGTGGATGTTTTCAAAACATTTCTTGCCACCGGGGTAGGTCTTGGAGACACCCTGCATGTGGTAGACGTACTGATAGGCGGCCATGTGACTGCTCCATGATGGGGGAATTCTAGCTGGCTGGTGTGATAACGGATGGGCGGCGGCGGGGCAATGAGGGATGCGGAGGGCAGGAACCGGCGTCCGAACCGTGCCTCTTGCCCGACTCACCCGTCCTGCCCCACACTGACGGGTACCGGAAACTTCGGGGCGCCCCGGCTTGCCGCTTGCTGCGCCCAGACCTGACAACGCCGCCCTTTCAGTGATCGCAAACACATCAGCGGCGTCCCAGACCTGCGCTGCAGCGGCCGGGGGCCCCTCCTAACACAGGAGGACCCTTTGATGATTGCCTCACGTCTGAAACATCATCTGGAGGCACAAGGCCTGCCATTCGGCACGGTCCGCCATCCCTATACTGCCACGTCCGCCGAATGCGCCGAAAGCGCCCATGTGCCGGGCGACCATCTGGCAAAATCAGTGCTCATCCACATGGAGGAAGGCCCGGTGCTTGCCGTGCTGCCCTCCAATCAGACCGTTGATCTGCACGCGCTGCAATCGATGATGGACCGCCGTCTCGGCCTGGCGCCGGAATATGAGCTGAACCAGGTCTTTGACGATTGCGATCCCGGTGCTGCCCCCTGCGTGGGCCAGGCCTATCATGTGCCGACGGTAATCGACGACAGCCTGAGCGGCCTGGACAAGGTCTGGTTCGAGGCCGGCGACCACAAGACATTGGTGGAAATGAAGGGCAATGATTTCGACACTTTGATGAAGGATGCCAAACACGGATCCTTCTGCATCATGCATTAGCCCCCCGTGCCAATGGCCTGCCGCCACCGCGTCACCGGGGCGGCGGCAGATGCGGGTCAGAAATCGAACAGATCTTCGAGAAAGTTCTTTTTCTTCTTATAGGGCTTTTTGCCATAGCGCGGATCGTAATCGCCGCCCCGGTCGTCATACCGCTGCGGCTGCTGCTGCGCTGCAGCCCGGACCGGCTGGGCGGAGCGTTCGATGATCTTGTCCAGCTCGCCCCGGTCCAGCCACACGCCGCGGCATTTCGGGCAATAATCAATCTCAACACCGGCGCGGTCGCTCATGACCAGCTGGGTTCCGTCAGTCGGGCACTGCATTTGCGTCTCCTTGCACAACTCATACGGCTCAGGTGGGCAGCGCCGCTGGCTTGCGCAAGGCAACAGCGCCGCAAATTCGGGTAATTTGCAGAATTCCGCCCATTCCCAAGGACCTGACCCATGGTAAGCTGCCTGCAAACCATGGAGGCGCACATGAGCAGCAAAACCATCCAGGCCGGTTTCCTGGCCCTGATCCTCGCCAGCACCCCCGCCTTTGGCGGCGAAGGCGGCGGCGGTGGCGGCAACCGGGACAGCGGTGCAAGCAGCGGCGGCGGCCAGCGCAGCGGGCTGAGCTCGCGGGCGACAAAGACCGTTGTCACCACCCTGACCCGCGGTTTTGACCGCTGCGGCACCTTGCCCAAGGCTTACAGGTTCGACTGCTTCCGGCACACTTACAAGCTGGCGGTGCAGCAGTTGGACGGCAATCATTCCTATGCCGAGGCAACCCAGGCGCTGGAACTGGTGCAGGACACCCTGACCCGGGGCGTTCAGAATAACCTGGACCCGGCCCAGAAACCCAAGCGCAAGGGGCTGAACCTCTACCGCGCGGTGAAACCCGCCGCGGTGCCGCAGATTCAACGGCAGACCGAACGGGCGATGAAACAGGCTGAAACCATCCTGCTGCGCTCTCCCGCGGACAAGCAGGTGCATTATGCCCGTATCGCCGAAGCGGTGAATTCCAACAAGGTGCTGCTGCGTTCAGCAATGCTGCCGGGGGCGGCGATCCGGCTGGCCTGGACGCTGCTCAAGGCGGCGGTCCCGGCCTGACCGGGGCGGTGTCAGCGCACCACATGCACCGCGCAAGCGGCGTGGCGCACCACATGGCCTGAGGTAGACCCCCAAAGCAGGTCCTGCATCGAAGGGCGGTGCGAGGCGAGGACGATCAGATCCGGCTGGTTCTGTTCGGCCCAGTCCAGAATGGTGCGCCCTGAATGCCCTTCGATCAGCATGCCTTGGGCATTGGGCAGCGTCTTTGCCAGCCCGTCCAGCTCGGCCTGCAGCGCGCTGCGGGTGCCTTCCATGAAATCTGCCGGGATATAAGAAATCGCATAAGCCGGAACCTGTTCGATCACATGCAGCAAGGTTACCTGGGCTCCGGGTGCGGACAGCAGCCGCGCCACTTTCAGCGGCCCGGTCACATCCCGCTCCGGATCAAATGAAATCGGCACCAGGATATTATGGTACATAGCAAACCTCCATCGGTTGATGTTCCTGTCAAGAATAGCCCTGATGGTGGCAGCCTGCCATGACCGGGGTCAAGGCAGGTGCCGTTCCGGGTGGAATTGGAAGGCGCTAGGTGCCGAACACCTCCGCCACGTCATACATCACCGGCTCGAAACTGCGGCACAGTTCATTGATCTTGCGGTTGCGCTCACGCATTTCAGGGCTGCGCAGCATTGCCATGAAATCCTCGCGGCGGCGCCATTGCGAGTAATTGGCGATACGGGTCTGCGCATCGTTCACATGCAGCCCGGCCGCAACAAAGCCGGGTTGTTTCGAGATGAACTCCGCATAGGCGTCCTGCAACGCCTCCAGCAGGTCCTGGCAGGTCCCGGGCGACATCTCAAATGTGGTGATAACGGTTTGGATATCAGCGGTTTTTGCTATTTTCGGCATTGGCCCCTCCGTTGACTTTCCCCAGCCTACGCCCGTTCGCGCATAAAGCGCACGACCTTTTTTCGGGCAGCAATCAGTACGTGTTCTGTTAAAATTTAATACAACCTTAACTATAAGTCGAAACCCTTGCCGAACTGTTCTGGGGGTTTTGGGATGAAACCTGTCTGTGCCGTCTGTCTTGCCCTGGCGCTGGCCCAACCAGCGGCTGGCGGCGCTTGGCTGGAGCCGCCGGGCAGGGGGTTTGCCTCTGCCAGCGCCACCTACCGGCAAACCGGCGGTGAGGCCGCGCAAGAGCTGAGCTTTTACGGGGCGATTGGCCTGACCTCCGAACTCTCCCTTGGCATTGACCTGAACCGGAATTCGGCTGGCTCCGGCCATGCCTTGATCTTCGCCCGCCTGCCGCTGCACACAGGATCCCGCTACCGGCTGGCGGCAGAGGCCGGGTTCGGCGGCAATCATTACCACGGGGGTTGGCAGATGATGCAAAAGACAACCCTGTCTTACGGGCGCAATTTCGAGACCGGCCAGAATACCGGCTGGCTGGCGGTGGATGCCGCCTATGAGCTGCGAAACCACGGTCTGGAGGCGACCTGGAAACTGGACGCCGCCATCGGCCTGAACCGACCCGGCAAGATGGCGCCGATGCTGCAGGTAGAGACGTCCAAGCCGGTGGGCGGCCGGTTTTCTTATGCGCTGACCCCGGCCCTGCGGGTTCCGCTGGACAGCAGCCGGGAGCTGATCCTGGGACTGGAATACCGCAACACAGGCCGTCGCAGCCTTGGTCTGGAGCTGGGGGTGTGGCAAAGATTTTGAAACCCTTCACTGATACCAGAGATGCAGATGCCCGATCCGGTCCGCGCCGCAGATGACGGCGCCCGCGCCTGGCCCGGAGCCTGATGGCAAGCGCCCGCTTGTTTCGCATCCGCGCCTCAGCCTGATGTGCCGGGCAGATTTCATCTTTGTGCGGTTTGCTGTGACGGGCGCGCATCTGAATGGCGGCTTTGGCAAGGCCTTCCGCCTTGCCGCCGCCGATCTGCATCCGCCCGGCAGCATTGGTTAGCTGTCCATCCGCATGATGACCTGAACCTCACCCTTGACCGCTTCGCCCCAGCGCAGCCGGATTTCGTCGTTGTCCGGCCCTTGCTGGGTCTCGATATACGGCACGATGTAGCGGGTGCTGTTGCCGCTGGTTTTCAGCGCGCCCAGCGGCACCACGCTGTCGGCATAGCGGGCAAATCCTTGGAACGGCAGCAGCCCTTCGGCCCGCACCGACCAGGAGGCTGAGGCCGAAGACTGATCATGCCGGACCCGCAGCGGGTTGGCGGTTTGGGCCGAGACGTTGTGGTACATGTTGCCGCTGAAATCCACATTCTTGGAGCGGCTGAAGTCCAGATCCGAGAAACTGGTATCCACCCGTTCCGCCCGGTCGATACTGCCATTGAGCGAGCGGAATTTATTGCCGGTGACAGAAAGCCCGTTCAGGAAATGGCCGCTGCCAAAAGGTTTGACCACGATGTAGCTGAACCAGGGGGCGACATCGCCGGACAGGAACACATTGCCGGTTACCGACAACGCGCTGAAGGAGAAACCGCCGGTGAAATCCGGCGTCGGGTCCCCCTCGTTGGTCCATTCGATGAAGCAATTGTCGATGTAGTTGTCGGACACGGTCGAGGTGCAATTGTTTGACGCCAGCACCAGCCCCGCGGTGCGCACGCCGCTGGCGATACTGTCGCCCTGAAAGAAGTGATTGCCGGTCACCGTGTTGCTGCCGCCCGCCAGCAGCGCGAAATGGCGGAACCTGGTGGCCCGGTTGCTGCGCAGTTTGGCGTCATTCGCGTTGACGTTCAAACCGATGCTGACCCGGTCTGGCACATCCTCGCCGTCCTCATTCGACAGGAACTGGCAATTGTCCACCAGAATCCCCTGGCAGCCGGTTCCGGTGGAGGTGATGCCGCGGTCCTTGGGCCGGGAGAAGAAACAGCTGTCAAACGCGTTCACCGACCCGGCCGGCGCCAGCCGCACTGCGCTGCAACGGCCATTGCACTGAAACTCGATGCCTTCCATGCCAAATTTGCTGAGCGCACTGAAACCGCTGAAATCCACCAGGTATTTGAAGTTCCTGAAAGTGAAGTTCTGGGTGCCATCGGCATCATAAAGCGCTGCGCTGAGGGTCAGCTCTCCGGCGCCGGTGTTCTTGGACTTCACATAAATTTCGCGGCCCACTCCGGCGCCTTCCACCAAAGAGCCAACAGCAATATTGGCGATATTGGCCACATTGGTCAGCTTTTTGGAGTCCGAAACGCTGTAGGTTGCTTGCGAGGTCACCACCTCTGTGTCCCAGGCCGCATTGCTGGCGGCCTCCAATTGGCCGTTGCGGATGACCCGGCGGGTTGCATAGGAGCTTTTGTTCGGCACCGCCGCCTGCATATCGATCGGTCCGGTGACAGTGATCTTACGGCCCTTCAGGTCGAGGGATTCATGGTCTGCGTTGTTGATCAGCGCCTGAAACGCCTTTTTGAACCCCAGCTCCTCAGAGCCGAACGCCGCCGCATATGCGGGAAAATCAAAGTTCTTTGTCAGCAACAGCATTTGGCTGCCGGGCATGGAAACGGTGCCTTCGAACACGGCCTCATGGTTCAGCGAAACGGTGCTGTCCAAGCGGAATTCCCCGGCGGGCACCAGGATGCGGCGCCCGCCCGCGGCTGCGTCAGCGGCCTCAAAGGCTGCGCTGCAGTCGGTGCTGCCATCGCCCACGGCACCATAGTCGGTCACATCCACGAGGCTGAGCATATCGCGCAGAAAGGCGCTGGTGATGTCGGTGATCTCGATATCATCAATCCGCACCACACCGCCATTGGCGCCGGTCAGGTCCAGCCCGAAATGACCGTAATCCGCGTCGCGTCCCCAGGGCATGTCCACCCCGCCGCGGCTGCCGCTGCCGACGATGCCGGTGACCTCCGCCACTGCGCCGTATGTTGTCAGCGCAACCTGCGGAGCGGTTTCATCGACGCCGCCGATATGGCTGCCGTTGCCCGCTGCCGCCCAGCCGGCGATCCGCACCGAGGGCAGTGCGCCGCTGACCGCCTTCACCCGTGCCTTGATCTGCAAATAGCAGCCCGGTTCCAGCGGTGTCTGCCCCATGAAGCGCAGTTTTTGCGTGTTGGCGGTCTTCTGCAGCTCCAGGCAGCCGCCAAAATCCGCATCCGCCGCCACAAAGACGGCATTGGCCGCGCCGTCATAGGTGTCTGAGCCGGGGGTGCCGTCGCCGCTGGACCAAACGTTCAGACCATTCGAAAATGCCGGCGGCATCAGCTGCAAACCTTCGGTGATTGCCTTGTTCATGAGAGTTCCTTTTCCTGCTGCGCATGTCGCGTTCGGGAAAAAGGATTTACAGATGCCGCGTTAATTTCCGCCCAGCGGTGCGTGCGCAGGTCAGGCGTCAGGCGCCCTCAGCCTGCCCATTTAGAAGTTGTACAGCATTGATTTTCCATTCACTTCCTGGCTTAACCATTTGGTAATCCAGCAGGTGCACGCGGCCCTTTGTGTCGGTGATCATCACCCGCTGCCAAAGGCTGCCCGCCATCTCGCGCAGCTGCAGATAGCGCACATCGGCAGGCCGCCAGACCATCGGGTAGCCCTGCCGCACCATTTCGCCAAACCGTTCTGGCGTGCCAAAGATCCGGCGGATTGCTGGGGAGGCATGCGCAAAGGCGGCGTTGAAATCGTCGTTCAGGAAAGCCGTGATCTGGGAACTGATCACCCCGGTGACCGGTTCCTTTTGCGCGATGGCCGGGACGGCCAGAAGAAAAACACTTACCCCCGCAAACAGAACACTGCGCATCTGCCCCTCCCGGTTCGCCCGACTCCAGTTAGAGCGAAGTGACGCCGCGTCAAAAAAATACCGGGGGAAGAATAGGCTGACGCGGACAGGCCGGGCAACGCCCGCCCGCGGGGGGCCTGTCTTTGGGCAGTACAGATACCGGAACAGAAAAGAGCGCGGAAATCCGCGCCCTTTATGCAGAGAAAACAGGGAAGGGCTTAAGCCAGCTCGCCCGCCAGTGCCTTTTCGATCAGTGCGATGGTGTCCTCGACGCCGTAAAGCGCGATGAAGCCGCCGAAACGGGGACCCTGGGAGGCACCCAGCAGCACTTCGTAAATGGCCGAGAACCAGGCGCGCAGAGGCTCGAACCCATGGATCTTGCCGATGGCAAAAACCACGGACTGCAGGAATTCCTCGTCCGTGAAATCGGCCTCGGGCAGGGGGTCGTCATTGCCTGCCAATTCGTTCTTTTTGGCAATCGCGGCCAGCGCGGTTGCCGGTGATTTCAGCGCATCGGCCAAATCGGTAAGTGCCGCGCGCTCCTGATCGGTGGGCAGGCGGAACACCTTGGACGGCTTTACGAAATCGTTGAAATAGGCCACGGCAAAACCTGCCGCCTGATCCATTGCCGGGTTGCTCTCGGGGGTGGCGCCGGGGGCGTATTTGTTGATGAAGCCCCACAGGGTCGCCTTGTCCTCGGCGCTGGAGGCGCTTGCGAGGTTCAGCAGCATCGAGAACGGCACCACCATATCAGACTGCGGAACATCGCCGCCGTGGATGTGCCAGACCGGGTTGTTCAGCTGTGACTTCAGGTCCTGGCCATGATAGGCGCGCAGCTGCTGGTGGTATTCGTCCACCGCCTTGGGGATCACATCGAAATGCATCCGCTTGGCGGTTTTGGGCTTCTGGTACATGAAATAGGCCAGGCTCTCGGTCGAGGCGTAGGTCAGCCATTCGTCGATAGAGATACCATTGCCAGAGGTTTTCGAGATCTTCTGGCCGTTGGCGTCCAGGAACAGCTCATAGGTGAAATGCTCCGGCGCGCGGTGACCCAGCACCCGGCAGATGCCGTCATAGATCGGCGTGTTGGTGGAATGGTCCTTGCCGTACATCTCGAAATCGACCTGCAGCGCCGCCCAGCGGGCACCGAAATCCGGTTTCCACTGCAGTTTGACATTGCCGCCGGTGACCGGCAGGGTCCATTCCTTGCCGTCCTCGTCGTCAAAGGTGATGGTGTAGGTCTCGGCGCAGACCTTCTTCATCGGCACATAGAGGACGCGGCCGGTTTCCGGGTGGATCGGCAGGAAGATCGAATAGGTCTGGCGGCGCTCCTCGCGCAGGGACTTCAGCATGATCGCCATCACGTCGTCATACTTGTCGACGGCGCGTTTCAGCACCTCGTCGAACTGGCCGGAGCGGTAAAACTCCTGCGCCGAAATGAACTCATACTCGAACCCGAAGGTATCGAGGAAGCGGCGCAGCATGGCGTTGTTGTGGTGGCCAAAGCTTTCGTGCGTGCCAAAGGGATCCGGCACCGAGGTCAAAGGCTTTTGCAGATGCTCGTGCAGGCCCTCGGGATTGGGCACATTGCCCGGCACCTTGCGCATGCCGTCCAGATCGTCCGAGAAGCAGATCAGTTTGGTCGGGATGTCCGAGATGGTCTCGAATGCCTTCTTGATCATAGTGGTGCGGGCCACTTCGCCGAAGGTGCCGATGTGCGGCAGGCCTGACGGGCCATAGCCGGTCTCAAAAAGAACATAGCCCTTTTCCGGCGCGCCCTTGGCATAACGTTTGAGAACCCGGCGGGCCTCTTCAAACGGCCAGGCTTTGCTCTTCAGAGCTTCTTCGCGCACATCAGACATTGTGTTCTCCATCGGCGGCGTCATTTCCGGTTTTCCAGTGGCCGCAAGATCAGTGCGGATGCCCCATGCATCCAGCCCTTTCCTCTATTGTGCTGACGCAGCATGAGTCAATAATCACTGGCCCTCCGGATCGGTCTTTTGCCGCGGCAAAAGGGATAAAAACACCGCGCAGGCACAGCCTGTTGTTGAACCTCACCGCCGGGGTACCTATCCTGATTGGGTCATATTGCGCAAAGAAGGATTTCGTCCATGAGTGAGCAAACCCCGCACCCGATGTCCCCGCAGGACTGTCTGGTGGCGCTGATGGTGGCGGTTTCGGCCTCGGACGAGAACATCCGCACCGCCGAGCTGGTGAAAATCCAGTCGGCCGTGAACATGCTGCCGGTGTTTGCCGAATACGACATGGACCGCGTGGCGCGGGTGTCGCGGACCGTGTTCGACCTGTTCGAGCAGGAGGACGGGCTGGAAGCGCTGTTCGGTCTGATCCGCGACGACCTGCCGGAGCGGCTGTTCGAGACTGCCTATGCATTGGCCTGCGACGTGGCGGCTGCGGACGGGATCCTGGGCGAGACCGAATTAGAGTTCCTGGCCGAGGTCCGCTATGAGCTGAACATCGACCGGCTGCATGCGGCTGCGATCGAGCGCGGCGCGCGGGCGCGGCACATGGTCTGAGCAATCTAAGGGGGGCGTTGTCGCCGGCCTTGCGGCTTCCCGGCCCTCTGGCCGGTCCAGCAGCCAAGCGCGAGCGGGACCGGTTGCATAGGGTTCGGCGATATCAGCCCTTCCGTCTGGCTGCTGCGATCACGGTGCCGAGGCTTTGCTTTTGCTGCCCGTCCGGACCGAAATTCGCGGGCTCCAGCCAGAATTGATAGGCTGCTTCAAGCGACCGCCACTCGCGATCCAGAAGCGAATACCATGCGGTGTCGCGATTGCGGCCCTTATAGACAATGGCCTGCCGGAACAGCCCTTCATAGGTAAAGCCGAAACGTTCGGCCGCGCGGCAGGAGGGCGCGTTCAGGGCGTCGCATTTCCATTCATAGCGGCGGTAGCCCAGGTCATTGAACACCCGCGCCATCATCAGATACATCGCTTCGGTTGCGGCCCGCGTCCGTTGCAGCGCCGGGGCAAAGGTGATGCCGCCGACCTCGATCACGCCATGGGCAGGCTGAATGCGCAGGAAGCTTGCGATGCCTTCAGCCTTGCCGCTGTCCCGGTTGATGACCGCGAAGTAGGGCTGTGCATCAACACTGCTGGCCGCCTGCACCCAGGCGTCCAGGGCTGCCGGCGTCTCAAAGGGGCCATAGGGCACATAGGTCCAGATCGCACCGGTGCTGTCCTGCCGGTACGCTTCGAACAAATCCATGCTGTGGCGATCGGCATTCAGCGGCTCAACCTGGCAATAGCGCCCGCTCATTCCTGTATGGCCGGGATGCGGCGCACCGGCCCAGCCGGGCAGCGGCGCGCCAATCGGCTGGCCATGCTCATTTGTCAGGTCGGTCATGACAGCATCCTTTCCAAAGCAAAGCCCTGCCGCGGCTTGCCTGACCAGATCTGCCAGCTTTCCGGTTTGCGGGAAACGTCCAGAACCCGGCAAAAAGCCCAGACCAATCCAGTCTTGCCCGCCTGCCGGGTGTCAGCTGCCGTAGACGGCCCCCCAGCGCTCGATCAGCTGCTGCTGCAACCGCTTGGCGCGCCGGTTCCAGTCGCGCGCGCCCTTCGGGCGTTCGCGCTGCGAACGGGGAATGCGGCCGCGCGTTTTCTGGTCGGCGGTGAAAATGGCAAAGGCCAGTTCGGTCCCGTTTGCCGCGGTCAGGAAGCCGCCAAGGCCGGAGACAAAATTCAGGGTGCCGGTCTTGGCTGCAACCTTAATCGGGTGCCCCTTGACGATACCGCCTTTGGAATCCAGCAGCGGAAAGCGTTTCAACAGCGGCTTGAGGCGGCCCGTCTTGTGGGCCGCGACCAGCGCACGGGTCAGATCGCCCGGGGTCATCCGCGAATCCCCGCCAAGGCCGGAATGATCCACCAGCCTGGTGCCGGTCAGGCCATATTCGGCAGCGGCCCAGCGGCTCATCCCGCTTGCGGAGGCCTGGAGGGAGGCAGGCCGCCCGCTGCGCGCCGCAGAGGCCGACATGCCGATCATCTCAGCCATCAGATTGTTGGAGTATTTCAGCATCGCCTTGAGCATCACATCCATCGGCGGGCTGAGGTGCCGGGCCAGCAGCTGTGCCTGCGGCAGAGATCCGGCCTGCTGTGCCTTTTCCAGCTTGATCCCGTTGGCCCGCGCCAGGGTGCGGAACACATCGCCGGCATAAGCCGCAGGGTTGCGCACCGGCAGCCAGCGGGATCCGCCCTTGCCCAATGCCTTGCTGGCGACGGTCCAATGATCGACACCTGCCTTTTCGGCATAGGTATAGACCGGCCCCGCACGCGAGGCGATTTTCATCTGCGCATTGACCACTTCGGGGCGGTATTTCGCGGTCCTTGCATCCATTGTGATTGCCCAGCCGCCGCCGGGCGCAGGCTTCCATTCGAAATGCACCCGGTTGAAATTCAGCGCGATGCCGGACACGGCAGGGGAATAGCCGAGGTGATCGGGCTGTTCCGGGTCGATTGTTGCTACCCCTGGCAGGCTGTTGTCCCAAACCAGGAATTTACCCCGCACTTCGCGCACGCCTGCGTTTTTCAGTGCCGTGGCGAGCTGCGCCAAGTGATCGGTGCTGAGCACCGGATCACCGCCGCCCGCGAGGATCAGATCGCCCTTGACCACGCCGCCTGATACGCCGCCGGTCGCCAGGATGCGGGTTTCGAACCGGTGGTCCGGCCCCAGCACATCCAGCGCGTAGAGGGCGGTCAGCGCCTTGGCCACACTGGCAGGCGGCAGCGCCTGGGCGCTGCCCGCGCTTTCCAGCACCTCACCGGTCTTTACGTCGGCGACAGCGCAGACCGCCTGGCCGCTCAGCCTGGCCCGCTCCAGCAGCGCCTTGAGTCCGTCGGCACCGGCCGCCAGGGAGCTGACCTTGCGGGCCACAGGCCGCAGCGAAACGGCCGGCGCATTGGCCAGCGCAGAAGAGCCAGCCAAAGCGGCAAGCCCGGAAAGGAGGAATGTCCGGCGTGAAGTCATCTTGTTCATTTTTAGGGTCAGGACCTGTTCTTCTTCAACCCCGGTTTCCCGGCAATCCGCCGTAAGGTCCGGGCTTTTGCCTCATGGAAAGTCCTGCTACCGCTGGCAGCCATGTTGCAGCCAGTCATCCTCATGTTCGTCGCCATGTCAATGATCCCCGCGGGCGATCTGTGCGGGAAGCTGCTGACGGGCGGCGGGCTGGCCACACCGGCGTTTGTCGCATGGTCGCGGTTTGCCATTGGCACCGCGCTGATCCTGCCGTTTGTGCCGCGCCGGGCTTATGCGCTGCTTGGGGATTGGCGGCTGTGGCTGCGGGCCGGGCTGCTGACGGGGGGAATCTTTTCGATCCAGCTGGCGCTGGCGACGGAACCGCTGGCGAATGTCTTTGCCGCCTTCTTTATCGGCCCGGTGGTGAGCTATGTGCTGTCCGTCCTGTTGCTGCGGGAACAGGCGACGCTGCTGCGCAGCCTGCTGATGGCATTGGGGTTTGCGGGCGTGCTGATGGTGGTTCGGCCCGGGTTCGGCGGGTCCGTCAATCTGCTGTGGGCAGTGCTGGCGGGCTGTTTCTATGGCAGTTTCCTGACCAGCTCGCGCTGGCTGGCGCATGTGGGCTCCCCGCTGGAACTGAGCCTTACGCAGCTTCTGCTTTCAGCCATTCTGATGCTGCCCTTGGGTCTTAGCAGCCTGCCGGAGTTTTCAGCCGCCACCGCCGCGCTGACCGTGGGCAGTGCTGCGTTTTCGATGACCGGCAACCTTTTGCTGCTGGTTGTCTATGGCCGGGTGCAGGCGGTGAAACTGGCGCCGATGGTGTATTTTCAGCTGGCGGCTGCCGTGGGTCTCGGCTGGGCGGTGTTCAGCCAGCTGCCCGATGGCTGGACCTGGGCCGGATTGGCGGTGGTGCTGTCTGCCGGGTTGGCCTCAGCCGTGCTCCGCCGCTGACCATTCGCCGCGGGCGCGGATTTCGGTCGAGCTTACATCCACCATCGGCACGTTGACAAAGCACCAGGCGGGGGCTGCGGCCCGTGCCAGCAAGTGGCTTTGGCTGCCTTTCAGCAGTGCGTGGCGGTAGATCCGGGCGGCGGGCGAAAACCGGGCCGAGATCCGGTCGTTGGGCCGTGCCAGCACCCCCACCGGCACCGTGTTCAGGATCTGCTGCCAGTCTTTCCAGCGGTGGAAATGGGTCAGGTTGTCCGCCCCCATCAGCCAGACGAAACGCACGCCCGGGTGGCGGCGGCGCAGGTGGCGCAGAGTCTGGGCGGTGTAGCGGGTGCCAAGATCCGCCTCGATGCCGCTGATGTGGATGCGCGGGTGCTGGATCAGGCCTTGCGACGCTGCAATCCGCCGCTGCAGGGCCGCCGGCTGACGCGCTTTCAGCGGATTGCCCGGAGACACCAGCCAGAACAGGTGGTCAAGTCCGAACCGTTTCAGCGCCGCATGGGAAATCGCCATATGGCCGCGGTGCGGCGGGTCAAAGGACCCTCCCAGCAGCCCGACGCTTTGGCCCGGGCGGATATGCGGCAGCTTGCAAACCATGGCCGCCTTGATGCGCATAGTTTCCCCGGGAGATCAATCGGCTGCGGTGCGGAGAAGGCTGCGGCACATGCCTGACCTGCCTGTCGGGTTTCCCAGCGAATTCCCTTCAGCGCTATTTGCAATAACATCGTTATCCGGTGCCGCTGACGACGGGCTCTGTGTCGTTTGATCAAATATTGCGGGAATGAGCTGCAGCCGCTAAGCATGAACCGGAACACACAGGCGCCAACAGAGAGGACTGCCCATGACCCCGCTAGCCGGCCTTAAGGTGATTGAACTTGCCCGTATCCTGGCAGGGCCCTGGATTGGCCAGTCGCTGGCGGATCTGGGCGCCGAGGTGGTAAAGGTGGAAAGCCCGGACGGCGACGATACCCGCAAGTGGGGGCCTCCGTTTATTGAGCGCGAGGGCGACAAGACTGCTGCCTATTACTATTCCGCCAACCGGGGCAAGGACTGTGTGACTGCCGATTTCCGCACCGAGGAAGGCAAGCAGTTGGTGATCGAGCTGATCCGGGATGCCGACATTCTGATCGAGAACTTCAAGGTCGGCGGGTTGCAGAAATACGGGCTGGATTACGACAGCCTGGCGCAGATCAACCCGCGGCTGATCTATTGCTCGGTCACCGGCTTTGGCCAGGACGGGCCCTATGCCAAGCGGCCGGGTTATGACTTCCTGCTGCAGGGGATGTCAGGGCTGATGTCGATCACCGGCGCGCAGGACGGCCAGCCGCAGAAGGTGGGGGTGGCGATCACAGACATTGTTACCGGGCTTTACGGAACCATCGGCATTCTTGCAGCGGTGGAGCAGCGCCACACTACGGGGCGCGGACAGCATCTGGACATGTCGCTGATGGACTGCGCGACGGCCGTGCTGGCGAACCAGGCGATGAACTATCTGGCGACTGGCGACAGTCCTGTGCGGCTGGGCAATGACCATCCGAATATCGCGCCTTATCAGGTGATGGCGGTGAAGGACGGGCATGTGATCCTGGCGGTGGGCAATGACGGGCAGTTCCAGCGGTTGTGCGATGTGCTGGGGCTGGCGGAGGCCAAGGCGGATGCGCGGTTCCAGACCAACCAGTCGCGGGTCGCCAGCCGCAAGGCGCTGACGGCGGTTCTGGAGGACGTGCTGGCGGCGTGGACGCAATCGGATCTGCTGGCAGCGCTGGAGGCGGCAACAGTGCCCGCCGGGCCGATCAACACCATCGGTCAGGCCTTTGAAGATCCGCAAATCCAGCACCGCGGGATGCAGATCGCGCCAGAAGGCGTGCCGGGGGTGCGGGGGCCGTGGAAATTCTCGGATGCGGAACTTGCGCTGGAAAAATCGGCGCCGAAGCCCCCAGCCCCCAGCCCGCAGCCCGGTAGCGCGGCGGACCCGGTGCGATCAGTCCTGAAGGCCTGAACTCAGGCTCAACGGCGGTTGTTCTCCCAGCAGGCGCCGTACCTTCGGGTCAATGCGGGGACTGGCCTCGGCGTAGGCGCCGGTTGCGGCGAGCGCCTCGCGGGCCGCCGTTCGTTCGCCGATCCGCACCCAGACGGTGTTTGTGGCAAAGGGTGCCTGGCCGGGGCCTGCGGAAATTCCCAGGGTCAGCCCCTGCAAGTAGGAGACCTGCTGCGGATGGGCGGGCATCAGCACTGTTTCCGACAGGTAGCCGCCGCCGCGGCGGGGCGTTTCATACATGCAGATCCGGTTGTTGCGGAGGGTGGCCATGCCGGCATAGCGGCTGCGCTGGCGAATGCTGCCGTCGCGGGCAATGGCGCGCTCAAACGTGTGAGTGACGGCGCAGCCGTCCTGCGGGCGCAGCCAGATCAGCGTGCGCACGATCCGGCCGGGCCAGGTCGGGGTGCGGAAATAGCCGTGGTAGAAACCCATGAAACGGCGCAGGCGCCGGGCCTGATCGCGGAACAGGCTGCCGAATTGCAAAGCCGGGGCCGAGACCGCGGTGGCTGCGCCCCTTTGCTGCCGAAAGTCCTGATGGGGGGTAAACAACGCCTCCTCCTCCAGCCCGAAATAGCGCGCGATGCGGTGCAGATTGAAGGCTGAAGGCAGGCCGTGGCCGTTGAGATAGCGGTTGAACTGCTGCCGGTTCATGCCGATCTCGCGGCAGACTTGGGCGATGCTGCCAGTGCCGGCGCACAGCCTTCGCAAGTTGCGGGAAAAATCTTCTGACATCGGTGCGGACTTTCACGGATTGGCGGTCTGACTGCGTACAACTGCTTACATCTGCGTACAAGTGCTCACTTTTCATATGATGCCAGTTTGGCAAGAGTGCCGCCAAAGGGCACCGCCCGGAACATAAGACAAGGAAGACCAAATGCCCGGCGCATTCAGAATCATTGAGAACACCTGGATCCCCCTGCCGGACGGGCGCAAGCTGTCGGCGCGGATGTGGATGCCCGGCGGCGAGGGACCGTTTCCGGCAATCCTGGAATATTTGCCCTACCGCAAGCGCGATGGCACCGCGCCGCGTGATGAGACCACCCATTCTGTATTTTCTGCCGAAGGATATGCCTGCATCCGGGTGGACATTGCCGGCACTGGTGACAGCGAGGGGGCGTTCGACGACGAATATTCCGAGCAGGAACTGAGCGATGGCGAGGCGGTGCTGGCCTGGATTGCGGCGCAGAGCTGGTGCGACGGCAAAATCGGCATGATCGGCATCAGCTGGGGCGGCTTCAACGGGCTGCAGCTGGCGTTCCGCCGTCCGGAGGCATTGAAAGCGGTGGTTTCCGTGGCCTCGACCGTGGACCGCTATGCCGATGACATCCACTACATGGGCGGCTGCCTGCTGAGCGACAACGCCAATTGGGGCAGCCAGATGTTTGCTTATCAGTCGCGCCCGGCGGACCCGGAACACCGGCCGGACTGGCGTGAGGACTGGATCAAGCGGATCGAGGAGATGCCCTTTATGGCCGCTGATTGGCTGCGGCAGCAGACACGGGGGGATTTCTGGAAACACGGCTCGATTTGCGAGGACTGGTCAGCAATTCAGGCGCCGGTGCTGGCGATCACCGGCTGGGCGGATGCCTATGTGAACGCGCCGCCTGCACTGGCCGCGAACCTGAGTGCTCCAGCCAAGGCGATGATCGGCCCGTGGGAGCACCGCTATGCCCATATTGCCAAGCTGGACCCGGCGGATTTCCATGGCGAGGTGCTGGCCTGGTTCGGCAAGTGGCTGAAGGGGGCGGAGACTGGCGCCGGGGATCTGCCGGATTACCGCGTCTACATGCAGGAGCATTTCAACCCGACGATGCAGAACAAGCCGCGCCAGGGCCGCTGGGTGGCAGAAACCGCATGGCCCTCGCCCAATGTGCAGGAGCGGGTGATGCATCTAGGGGCGGGTGTGCTGGCGGATGCGGCGGCGAGCGGCACGCTGGCCGTCAGCAGCCCGGCGACGGTGGGTCAGGCCGGGGGATATTTCTGCCCGGGCATGCGGTTTGACAATGAGCTGGCGGGCGATCAGGCAGGCGACGATGCGTTCTCGGCCTGTTTCGATACCGCGCCGCTGGCCGCGCCGCTGGAGTTGCTGGGCCGCCCGCGGGTGAGGGTGGCGTTCAGCGTCGATAAGCCGGTGGCGCAGCTGGTTGCGCGGCTTTGCGACGTGTCGCCGGAAGGTGTCTCGCAGCGGATTACCTTCCGGCCGCTGAACCTGACTTGCCGCGACGGGTTCGAGGCGCCTCGGAAGCTGGTTCCGGGGCAACGCTATGAAGCGGAGATCGAGCTTAATGAATGCGCGCACCATCTGAGGGCGGGCCACGTGCTTCGTTTGGCGCTGTCGACGTCTTACTGGCCGGTTGTCTGGCCCGCGCCCGAGGCGGCGGAGGTGACACTGCATCTGGAAGACAGTGCGCTGGTGCTGCCGGTGCGGCGGGTTTCGCAAGAGATCGACCCGCAGGCCCCCGGCGCGCCGCGCGACTATCCGGTGCTGCAGGCGGAGCAGCTGCGGGAACCAGGCGGCACCTCCAGCACCTGGACGCGGGAAGATGGTGCGCTGGTGCTGGATACGTTCGACGATTACGGCAAGGCGGTGGATCCCTATCACGGGATGTGTGCCGGCAGCCATGTCGCCATGCATTACGAAGTTCATCCGGATGATCCGGCCACGGCCGCCTTTGCCAGCGACTGGAGTTTCGAGTTCGAACGCGGTGGATGGCAGGTTGCGATCGATACCGAAAACAAGGTGACCTGCGACCGGGAGAATTTCTATCTTTGGCGCCGGGTGACGGCCTTTGAGGGGGCCGGAAAGGACGTGGTCCTGACCAAGGAGTGGCAGGAGGTGATTCCACGCGGTGTCTTGTAAACCGGGGCGGGACGCGGGCGGATTTTCGGCAATTCGCCCGCATTTGTCTTGGATTTGACATAGTGCGTTACCGAAAGCACACAGGCCCTTAACCATTTCATTGCAGGTTGGGCCCTCAGCGGGCTGCCGTTGCCTTGACCGTGCCGGATCGGCCAATGTCCTGGTTAACGAGCGGTTAGCAAACACTATTGGGGGCGAAAAAGTGCAGCTTTCCGTTGTTGTGCCCTGCTACAATGAAGAAGAGTCGGTCCCCATGCTGGTGGAACGGCTGGTGCAGGCCATCGAACCATGGGCGCAGGACTCCGAGATCATCCTGGCGGATGACGGCTCCAGCGACGAAACCTGGGCGGCGATCAAGGCGGCCCACGCCAAATACCCCGTGGTGCGGGGCATCCGCCTGTCGGCGAACCGCGGCCATCAGGTGGCGCTGACCGCGGGGCTGGAGGCTGCGCGGGGCGCGCGTATCTTCATGCTGGATGCCGACCTGCAGGACCCGCCGGAAATCCTGCCCGATATGATGATGATGATGGACCGCGGCTATGACGTGGTTTACGGGCGCCGGGCCGAACGGCAGGGCGAAACCCTGTTCAAGAAGGCCACCGCCTATCTGTTCTACCGCTTTTTGAACACGCTGTCGGATGTGGATATCCCCAAGGACACCGGCGACTTCCGCCTGGTCAGCCGCCGTGCGCTGCAGGCGGTGCTGGCGATGCCCGAGCGCGCGCGGTTCATCCGCGGCATGTTCGCCTGGGCAGGGTACAAGCAGATCGGACTGGAATACGTGCGCGATGCGCGGGTTGCGGGCGTCACCAAATACCCGTTCCGCGCCATGCTGCGCTTTGCCACTGATGCGCTGACCGGGTTTTCCACCAAGCCGCTGAAAATGGCCACGCGGCTGGCCTTCCTGAGTCTCTATGTGACCTTCCTGATGGCGGTCTATGTATTCCTGTCGCTGATCCTCTACAACACCGCGCCCGGCTGGGCGTCGATGCTGCTGGCGATTTCCTTCTTCTCGGGCATCCAGCTGCTGACGCTGGGGATCATGGGGGAATACATCGGCAGGCTTTATATGGAGAGCAAGCAGCGGCCGATGTACTTCCTGTCGGAGGAGACCGGCGCTGCTGCGGCGGCTGATCCGGTGAACATCGAAACTGCCCCCCGGCACAAGGAAGCGTCGTAAGTTGGCTGTTTTCGGGAGCGATGGCGGTCAGGTTCTGCGGTTCTCGGTTGTGGGCGCGGCGGTCGCCGGGCTTTATGTGCTGGGTTATACCGGGCTGCTGGCAGCGGGGCTGGCGCAAGCCTGCGCCAATGCGCTCGCTTTTGCGGCTGCTGTGGCGGTTCAATACGTGCTGCAAACGGCATGGACCTTCCGCCGCCCGTTGGGCCTGCCGGAACAGATGGCGCGCTTTGCCTGCACCATTGCTGCGGGATTCGCCGTCTCGATGGTGATCACCGGCGTGATCGGCCCGGCGCTGGGCTGGGGGGATTGGCTGTCCGCCGCTGCCGTCACGGTGATCCTGCCGGTTCAGAATTTCATCATCTTCCGCCTCTGGGTGTACGCCGCGGCTGGCTGACTATCGATCGGAGCAATCATGTCTCATCTCTATTCCAACGAGTTTTATGACTATATCGACCAAGGTGCGCGGACTTCGGCGCAGGCAATGATTTCAGTGGTGCAGCCGCATCTGCAAGCGGGCAGCGTGCTGGACCTGGGCAGCGGCCGCGGCGTTTGGCTAAGTGAATGGATCAAGGCCGGGGTTCAGGACGTGGCGGGGGTTGATGGTGACTATGTTGATCGCGACCGGTTGGCGATCCCGAGCGAGCAGTTTCATGCTGCAGATCTGACCCGCCCCTTTGATCTGGGCCGAAAGTTCGATCTGGCGCAAAGCCTTGAAGTCGGGGAGCACCTGCCCGAGGCGGCCTCGGAGAAATTGGTGGACAGCCTGACTCGTCATGCCGACCGGGTGCTGTTCTCGGCTGCCGTTCCGGGGCAAGGGGGTGAATACCATGTCAACGAAAAGCCGCTGTCCTTCTGGCAAGAGTTGTTTGCGGCGCGCGGCTTTGCTGCCTTTGATTTTGCCCGCCCCCATCTGAAGGACATGGACGGTATTGAGCCCTGGTACCGCTACAACACCGTGCTTTATGCCAATGAAGCCGGGCGCCATGGCCTGCCGGAGGCAGTGCTGGACGCCGAAATTCCGGCAGGTCAGAAAGTGCCGCTGGCGGGAAGCCTTGGCTGGCGGATGCGGCGCGGGATTGTTTCGCTGATGCCGCAGCCGATGGTGACCAGGATCGCGCAGGGCCGGGCAGCTATTTTGGCCCGCCGCGCCCGGCGCTTGCAAAAGGTTTCGGGATGACCTTTGCCTCTGCCATCAGCACCGTATCACAGTGGCGCAGCCTGCCGCAGCTTGCGATCACGGTGGCAGCAATCTTCGCCATTCTGCTGCTGAGCGCGTTGTTTCAGCTGCCGGACCCGATGATCCGGCATGACGATTACCCGGCGCTGCTGGCAGATCCTGAGCTGTTTTATTCCAAAACCCTGACCGAAGGGCGCTGGGTGAATTACCTGTGGCACCTGCGCGGCGTGGTGACGCCGGCCTGGCTGAACTTCCTAGTCTATCAGTTGCTGTGGGCCATCTACCTGGGAAGCCTGGTTCACAATGCCTTTGACCGCGAGGCAGAGGTCTGGCAGCAGGTGATGGTGGCATTGATTGCCGGTCTCAGCCTGCCTTGGGTTCTGATTTCAATGTGGTTCAACACATTGATCCCGGGGCTGGCCATTCTGGCGCTCTATGGATGGCTTGCTACCCGGTTGAGCGAGCGGGCGTGCCGCTGGCTAATGCTGGTCTTTGTGCCGGCGGCGCTGATGTCTTATACGACTTATCCATTTCTGATCCTTGCGATGAGCCTGACCCGCGCTGATACCGCACGTTCCGCCAAGGATCTGGCGGGCTTGCTGGTGCTGTTCATTGCCAGCTTTGCCCTGGGGATGCTGGCGATATATTCGCTGAACTATGCCGAGCACGGGGTGTTCGGCGTGCCGATGGCAGACTGGCGCAACCCCAGCCCGGCAACGGATCTGGCCTCGGTGTTGAGCAATTCCAAACTGGCGGCGGATTTCCTGGGGAAGCTGGTGCTGAAGGGCGGCGGTTACAGCATCACCTGGCTGGCGCTTCTGCAGGCGGCGCTGCTTGGCTGTGCAGTATGGGCCGTGCTGCGCCGGGACAGATGGCGGGCGCTGTACATGCTGTCCGGGGCTGGGCTGGGGCTGTTGCTGCTTTGCCTGCAGGTCCTGCGCAGCGGTATTGACATGCCGGTGCGGTCCGGCGGATTTCTGTGGGCGTTCGGCGCAGTCTTTGTCGGGTTGTTCGCCCTTCAGCTGTGTGATGGCGGGCGGGCCCGGCTGAGCCGCAATCTGCTGTTCTCCGCCACGGCCCTGTATGTGATCTTTGCCGGGCTGACGCACTATTTCTCTACTGAATGGAACCGCTTGAGCCGGCATATGGCGGCAGAGCTGGCTGGCCGGGAGGGGCCGGTTTATGTCACCGGCACTTACCTCTCGCTGGAAGCGGCCAGCAAGTCGGACCTGCAAGCGGAACGGTCCGTCGAATTCCGGCTGAATTATCTGACAGGGCGGGACATCGTGATCTGCGAAAGGCGGCCTGAAGCCTGTGCTGGACTGCCGGAGGAGTTGCGCGGCGGGCTGCTGGAGGGCCGGGGTTATGAGGTGCGCCATATTGAAGGCGGATCGGTTCTGATGCTGTCGCCCGAGGCGCTGCGGGAGGGTAAGCTGGAGGCCGCCCGGAAAAACCGCCAGGCTGACGGCTAACGCCGGGCATTGGCCCGGCGGTATGATACGGCGGTTCGGAGCTGTCTTAGAAGTCGAGGCCCAGATCCAGGGT
>NZ_JAXMOX010000047.1:0-26226 GCF_034669605.1 Leisingera sp. | reverse complement strand
ACAGCAGGAAATCATGATGAAGGCAATCGATCAGGACGGCCAGCCCATCGACGAGGTGGTTGCCACGTGGATCGCGGACAATTCCGCGACCTGGCAACCCTGGGTCAACGCAGCCAGCAAGTAAGCACAACATGCCCGCGGCCCCTTACCGGGTGCCGCGTCATTGCCCGGAGCAAGATATGACAGTCAACGGGGAACCGAAACTCTCGGTCAGAAACCTGTGGAAGATTTACGGGTCCAACCCGAAGAGTCTCGTGTCTGACGAATTTCAGAACATGCCGCATGCCGAACGCCTTAAGCATGCCAGACAGAACCAGCACTTCGTCGCGGCGGCGAACGTGAACTTCGATGTCTATAAAGGCCAGATCTTCGTGATCATGGGGCTCTCGGGCTCCGGAAAATCCACCGTGCTCCGCGCGATCTCGCGGCTCGACGAACCGACATCCGGGCAGGTCTTCCTGGACGACAAGGACCTGCTTGTCGCATCGCCGAAAGAGCTGACCGAGATTCGCCGCCGCAAGATGGGCATGGTGTTTCAGAGCTTCGGCCTGATGCCGCACCTCGACGTGGTGCAGAACGTGGCTTTTCCTCTCAAGGCACAAGGGCAGTCGCGCGGGGCCCGCCGCGCCCGCGCCCGCGCCCGGGAAATGATCGAACTGGTGGGCCTGAAAGGAAAGGAACGTTCCTATCCGCACCAGCTTTCGGGCGGACAGCAGCAGCGGGTCGGGATCGCACGCTCCCTCGCCGTCGAACCCGAGCTCTGGTTTCTCGACGAACCCTTTTCCGCCCTTGATCCGCTCATCCGCTCGCAGATGCAGGACGAGTTCCTGCGCCTGCAGAAGCAGCTGAACAAGACCATCATCTTCGTCACGCACGACTTCCTCGAGGCGCTCAAGCTGGCGGACAACATCTGCATAATGAAGGATGGCGAGATCGTTCAGATCGGCTCTCCCGCCGACATCGTGCTGCGCCCTGCCAACGACTACGTGCGGGAGTTCATCGGCGACGTGCCGCTGGCTCACGTCCTGAGGGCTGGTGACGTCATGAGCCCTCCCTATCATGACGGCCAGCCCCACCCAAAGGTGGTGCACGACGACATTCTCGAAACCGCTATCAAGCTTTTCGACGACAAAACCGAGACGATCGACGTCATGGACGAGAGCGGCACCATACTCGGCTCGCTCCACCCGCTGGAGGTCATCCGGTCTCTCTACCACGATGATCCGGAGCAAGCCCTGTGAGCACCTTCACCCGGCGTTTCGTTTCGTCCTGCGGCAAGGCGTGGCCGTGGCTCGCCATCCTTGCGCTCAATGTCGTCCTGCTGACGCAGAGGGATGCGTTCAGCCAGATCGTGACCTATCCAGACGGCTGGACACTTCCCCTCGCCGAAGCGCTGGACGGAATCATCGACCGCGCGGTCATCCTGTTTCAGGCTGAGGGACGCGCCATCAGCGGCGGCTTGAACGTTGCCTTCGCCGGTGTTCAGGCCCTGCTGCTCCACGCCCCCTGGATCGCTTCCGTCAGCCTCTTCGCGCTGATCGCCTGGCAGGGCGGAGGCTGGCGGCTCGCGCTGCTTACCGTTGTTCTGCTGCTGTACGTCCTCGCCGCGGGCTACTGGGAGCCCGCGATGAACACCCTCTCGCTCGTGCTTTTAGCGCTGCCGCTTGCCGTCCTCACCGGGTTCGGCATCGGCTATCTCGGCTTCCGGTCCCGACGCGCGCAAGCGGTCATCATGCCGATGCTCGACCTCATGCAGACCGTGCCCGCCTTTGCCTATCTCATACCGATCCTGCTGCTGTTCGGGTTCGGCCCTGTCGTCGGCCTCATTGCGAGCGTGGTCTTCGCCATCCCGCCGATGGTGCGAAACACGATCCTCGGAATGCAGAGCATCCCGGAAGCGGTGATGGAAAGCGCCCGGATGTCCGGCTGCTCGCGGCGCCAGCAATTCGCCTGGGTCGAGCTTCCGGCCGCCATGCCCCAGATGCTGGTCGGCGTGAACCAGACCACTATGGCGGTGCTTTCAATGGTCATCATCGCTGCCATCATCGGCGGGTTCGAAGATATCGGCTGGGCCGTTCTCTCGGCAATGCGCAAGGCCCAGTTCGGCCAGAGCCTGCTCTCCGGCGTCGTGATCGTGATCCTCGCGATCTTGCTCGACCGGATCAGCGCTGCCTACGCCGCGCGCCAGCTTCCGACCTCAAGCCACAGCGGCCTGCCGCTACGCCGGTTTGTCCCTCTTCTGGCGTTGGTCATGGGCGCTGCCTTTCTCGGTGGCCACCTGCTTCCCCCGCTCGATGACTGGCCCCACGGCCTGACTTATTTCCCGGCTCAGGCCATCAACCGGGCAACCTCTGATTTCGTCGTCGCCTATGGCGGGATCATGGCCGCGTTCAAGAACGCGATTCAGTTCATCGTCCTGTTGCCGGTCAAGCTCGGCTTCGAACGGGCCATCGTGCCCTTCACCTGGGGAATAAAGGTTGGGAGCAACTCGGGCTCAACAGAACCGCAACCACCATCTTGGCTGGCACCACGGCACCGAACTTTTCAAGACCTCTTTCAGCCGTCACGCCCACGACGAGCGGTGCCATCGGGGCAATTGCGGAAGGCGCCGGGAGATACATCTGCCTCGGCGAGAACATGGTTTTGCCAGCAGGCCCGCTCTCCCTCATGAACCCGGAGGAGCCGCATAACGCAATCGCAAAAAGCGTGGCCCAGCAAGAAAGGGTAACCGGCCAGTGATCCGCAGCACCTCCCCGCCATTGCGACAGGAGGTCATTTTATCATGCGGAAAGGTGCTTGACAGATCACGCCCCATTACGGAAGGGCGCTTCCTGCGCTTCGCTGCCGCACGGGGCGACCTGGACTGCACATACGGCGCAAAGCGTCTCAATTTCCCTCCGAGGCAGAAAAAAGGTCACGAACCGGCCTTTCAGCCCTCCTGATGGTGCTTCTGGCTCCTGTGACCGCCACCGCGGGAGACTGGCCCAGCTCCGGCAGCTGCAACCTGAAAGAGACGGCGGAGATCCGGGAAGGCAGCCCCCTGCCCCGCCAACTATAGAAAAGACTTGCACGAATCCCGTTCCTTGGCCAATAGTCACGGAAAAGAGGCAGTAAACGCCAAATTCCGTGAACACGCCTGACGGCAAAGACACGGGCAAAAGGCAGAGCGGCAAACAGCAGGCACATAGGGCAGATGGATCATACATACACACCTGAGGATCTCAATGCGGTGATCCGCCAGCATTCCGAATGGATTGCGGCGCAGCTGCATGCGCAGCGCGAAAGCCTGTTCCCGCCGAACGCTTCCAAGACGATGCGCAAATTCACCTCCGGCGAGGCCGCGGCCCTGCTCGGGGTCAATGATTCCTACCTGCGCAAGCTGCATCTGGACGGCAAGGGCCCCTCGCCCGAGCTGACCGCCGGCAACCGCCGCCAGTATTCCGCCGAAGACATCCAGGAACTGCGCGTGCTGCTGGAAAAAACCACCCGCAAACCCGGCGACTACCTGCCCGGCCGGCGCCGCGCCGAAAATGGCGAAGGCTACAGCGACCACATGCAGGTGATCGGCGTGATGAACTTCAAGGGCGGCTCCGGCAAGACCACCACCTCCGCCCATCTGGCGCAGCGCCTGGCGCTCAAGGGCTACCGGGTGCTCGCGATCGACCTCGACCCGCAGGCCTCGCTGACCGCATTGCACGGCGTCCAGCCGGAGTTCGACCTCAAGGACGGCGGCACCCTTTACGACGCCATCCGCTATGATGACCCGGCGCCGATCCGGTCAGTGATCCGGCAGACCTATATCCCCAATCTCGACTTGATCCCCGGCAACCTCGAACTGATGGAGTTCGAGCATGACACCCCCCGCGCCCTGGCCCAGGGCAGCGCCGGGCTGTTCTTCTTCCGGGTAAAAGAGGCTCTGTCGCAGGTCGATTCCGACTATGACGTGGTGGTGATCGACTGCCCGCCGCAGCTCGGCTTCCTGACCATGTCGGCGCTTTCCGCCGCCACCGGCGTGCTGGTGACGATCCACCCCGAAATGCTCGACGTGATGTCGATGTCGCAGTTCCTGCGCATGACCGCCGACCTGATGGACGTGATCGCCCAGTCCGGCGCCGACATGAGCCACGACTGGATGCGCTACCTGCTGACCCGGTACGAACCCTCGGACGCGCCGCAGAACCGTATCGTCGCCTTCCTGCGCACCATGTACGGCGACAAGGTATTGAACGCGCCGATGCTGAAATCCACCGCGATTTCCGACGCCGGCCTCACAAAACAGACTCTATACGAGGTCGAACGCAGCGCTTTCACCCGCTCCACCTATGACCGCGCGGTCGAAAGCCTGAACGCGGTCAACGACGAAATCAGCCAGCTCATTCAGGAAACCTGGGGGCGCACATGACCAGCAGCAAGAAATCCCGTCTCTCGATGCTCGACAGCCTGGCCGCGGCCGGCGCGCCGGTGGCCTCCCCTGCCCCGGCGGCTTCGATGATGTCCAGCAACCGCGCCCTGCGCTCCGCCCGCGACGCAGTGGATTCGCACCGGGTCTGGGATCTGGAACCGCATCAGATCGAGGACACCCGCGTCCACGACCGGCTCGACCCGAACGACATTCTCGACCTGCGCGACGCGATTGAGGCGAACGGCCAGACCGTGCCGATCCTGGTGCGCCGCCACCCCTCTGAGGCCGACCGCTACCTGCTGGTCTACGGCCGCCGCCGTCTGGAAGCGATCCGCTCATCTGACAAGGTCGCCAAGGTCCGGGCGCTGGTCGCCAGTATGGATGATGACGCCGCGGTGCGCGCCCAGATTTCCGAGAACATGGCCCGGCGCGACCTCTCCTTTATCGAAAAGGCGCTGTTTGCGCAGGAACTTGTCGAAAACGGCTTCGGCAACCAGTCGCAGGTCGCCGAGGTGCTGACCGTCACCAAATCCTCCGTCTCCATGGCCATCGCCATTGCCGAGGCGATAGGCGGCGATCTGATCCGCGCCATCGGCCCGGCCCAGGGCATTGGCCGCCCCCGCTGGGACGCGCTGGCCAAGGCAATCTCGGACACCGGCACCGACCGCTCCGCGCTCATCCGTATCGCCGAGCAGGAATACACCGATTTCACCGTCGATGCGGTGACAGAAGGCACTGATGCCGCGCCCGGCGACCCCTCGGTTCTGGCGTTTGAGGCGGTGTTCAAGGCCGCGGTCCCCTCCCCTGCCCCGCAGGACGCCAAACCCGCAAAGAAGAGCCGGACGCTCTCGCAGCCACTCACCGTCGATGGCCGCCGCAGCGCCACCCTGCGCCGCACCGCCAAGGGCGTCAGCCTGGAGCTGCCCGGCGGCGGCTTTGCCGACTGGCTGGAGGACGAGGCGCAGACACTGATTGAAGAGCTTCACGCGCGCTGGCAGTCGCGCTGCGAAGAGTAAGATATAACAATAACTTAGGAGGCACAGAGCAGACAAAAAGAAGGCCCCGCAAAACCGAAGCTCCACGAGACCAACTTGTTTCTAGCACCTTCAAGTTAGTGGCCGGAGCCTTTGACCGCAAGTCCAAAGCGATTCGCGGGCCGCTATTTTTTTGTCTTTCGTGATGATGACATGGGATATATGCCGATCACGCCTTTCGGGCGAACGGTTGATGCTGTCCTGCTGAAACAGCAGGCAGCAACCGAAAAGGCACATCTGCAGCCTGCAGCAAACAAATGGGACGCGCTGCGTGAGCTGGCCGCCGCCCGCAAGACATACGGGCTGAGCGACCGGGACATATCGGTCCTGCAGGCGCTTCTCAGCTTTCTGCCCGGCAAGATGCTGGACCGTCAGAACAGCAGCCTGGTGATCCACCCCTCCAACAAGGTGATCTGCGAGCGCCTGAACGGGATGCCCTGCTCCACCATGCGCCGCCATGTGGCCAAGCTGGTCGAGGCCGGCATCCTGATCCGCCGCGACAGCCCGAACGGCAAACGCTACGTGCGCCGTTACCAGGGTGAACGGATGGCCTTCGGGTTTGACCTCTCCCCTCTTGCTGTCCGGTTTGCCGAATTCAGTGACGCAGCTGAGACAGAACGGGCCGCGCAGATGCACCTTAGACAGCTGCGGGAAACCGTGAGCCTGATGCGCCGCGACCTCGCCAGTCTCGCGCTCTGCGGCGAAGCGGAGCGCCCTGACCTGAATGTCTGGGACCAGTTCCACGATATGGCCCGGCTCACAGCTCGCGCACTCCGCCGCAAGCTGGGGTTTGAGGAGCTCCAGAAAATCCAACACCAGCTTGCCGCCGGACTTAAGGAAGCAAGCGCCCAGCTCGAACCGGATCAGGCAGAAGAAATGAGCACCAGTGACGCCCAAAATGAGCAGCACTATCAGAATTCAACTAAAGACTCTTATGAATCTGAACAGGCGGCAGCTCAAATCAGCACAGAAGAGCCAAAAGCTGCCAAAAGCAGCAACAAAGCTGACACTACAGAGACAGCACCGGTCCCGGATAATCAACAAAGGCAAGCCTCCCGGAATATGCCCAAACTGCCGCTTAGGCTCATTCTGTCAGCCTGCGGAGAAATCAAAACCTATGCGGATGGAGCTATCTGCCATTGGCACGATCTGGTCAAAGCTGCCAATACCATCAGGCCAATGATGGGCATTTCCTCCGCAGTCTGGGAAGAAGCGAAACACGCCATGGGCGCTGCCGAGGCATCGGTCGTGATTTCTGCCATGCTTGAGCGTTTTGGTGAAATCCGTTCTCCCGGCGCCTATCTGCGGCACCTCAGCGCAAAAGCTACTTCAGGGCATTTTTCCAGCGGACCCATGGTCATGGCTTTGGTCCGCCAGGAAGCGGCATAGAGAGTTCAAAGCTGTGAACTCTCTCCGGACTGTGAAACCGTTCCAGATGAACATGAGCGAATGGGGCTTCATCTTGCCTAATGATTATTCAACCCTTCACCCGGATGCCAACCCGGCAGCGCCGATTGTGATCCGGCATCTTTCAGAAAAATAATTGAGATGGCTATGAACATCATACTCACCGGCTTCAGCACCCCCAGCGGTGCGCGAGTTGCGGTAAACAGCACGATCAACTGCAATGCGGGGCAGGGAGCTGGGAATGATAAGCACCCTAATGCCAGGCGTTTCACGTGTTCGGAATGTCTGCATTTGATAGAGGATGCAGAGCAGGTTACGGTCAGCAAGGTCCAGCTCAGGCCGGCATCCGGTGTTTTCGAACCGCTTTCTTAAGAACGATCACGCTCCAGCAGGCCCCGTTCTCCGGCGCGGTCCATCAGCATCTTGACGGACGACACAGACCATTTTATCCGGCCGCGCGGGGCCCGCTCGCGCCTGGCAGGCTCCAGAATCCGGCCTTCCAGTAAACCTTCCCGGATCAGGGCGCGTTCCAGTTCGGCAGCGGCACCCAGTCCTGAAGGGTGAATTTCCCCTGCGGGCTGGAGGTGTCGACTGGATCGCGCAGGGACTTGAACTGGGCGCCCTTGGCCTCTACCCCCGCGATCACCTCCAGCAGATGCGAGAGCGAGCGTGCAAGCCGGTCCAGCGGGATGACAACCAAAGTGTCACCCGGGCCAAGCCTGTCAAAGAGCCGATTCAGGACGGAACGCGCCCGGTCGCCGCCGGAAGCCTGTTCCTCATGCACCTGGACACAGCCCGGCGCCCGCAGCTCCTCGGTCTGGGCTGCGGTGGATTGGTCATCCGAGAAGACACGGGCATAGCCGATGAAGCGCATGGCTGGGCCTTTGGCGGGATTATAGCAGGCGGTCTGCCGCACCTTCGCCCGCTTCCAGCGCATTTTCAATTTAATATGTCAGTATCAATCGACCGTTTGCAACCGAATGCAAGAGAGTGTTCTGTGGTGCTGCTCATCAGAAACCCCTTGGTTTCCACAGGATGAGCGCATTCAGAGAACTCTCCCAGACCATTGCGCGCGTATTATATGGAAGGCTCTGGCGCAATCTGACAAAACACTTGGGTAAAATGCGAAATCGCCGTATTTTGCACATATGAAGACTCAAACACCGTCACAATATGATCAATCTGACGCCCTCATGATCGATGCCGAGGAGGCGGAACAGTCGTCCGAGGACGACTTGTGGTTCCTGCCTGGCCCTGTGGAAGAGGAACCGGATTATCTGCCGCCCGGGCCAAGGGCAGAGCGGCGTGAAACCGAAGTCCTCGACGATTGGCGGAAGGCTGAGGCGGGCAATGCCGCCCGTTTAGCTCGTGCAGCCGGTCGGTTCGGGGCGCTAGACGAGCGGCTGAAGCGTGGTCCGGAAGGCTGGCGGCACAGGCTTGCGCTCATCGAGGCGGCAGACCTTAGCTGGTTTGTGAGCGATCGGATCGGCCCGGATCGGCTGGCGCTCTGGATCTCCATGCGCCTGTCAGGCGTTCAAGATGACACAGCGGCACTCGCGCGTGCCGGATGGGCGGTGCGCCGTCTGACAGGTGGTCCCGGCCCGGAGGCAGACCTGTCCGCCTTCCTCGACCGCCGTGACCCCGAGCACCTGGACGACGAGGCGGAGCCCTTCGCCGACCGCGCTGGTGGCTGGCTCGCTATGATGGTCCAAGCGGCTGACCTCCATCCGGTCACCCGCGCTTGCATGGGCTTTCACCTCTGGAGCCTCGCGGGCCTTGGGCAACAGAGCGATCGAATAGAAGCGGCGGTCACGGCGGGGCGCATTGCGGCCAGCGAAGGCAAGGGAGCAGTCTTTGCGCCTCTGGCCATGGTTAGGGCAGGGGGGCTGCGCGCTGGTGGCTCACCGAACGAGCGCCTCGCGCGCTGGCTCGACGGGATGGAGACCGGATGTCTGACCGCGATGCGGCACCTCGACGGTATCGAGGCATGGTCGGCGCGGGCGGAAACCGAGATGTCGTCGCTTTCGGGCAAGACACCACCGGCCCTGCGCGCTGTGCTGACCGAATGGCCACTTGTCTCCGCCGCGATGGCCGAGGGGCTGACCGGCGCCAGCCGCGCCGCTGTCCAGCGCAACCTCGCCTGGATGGAAGCGCGGGGTCTGATCCGCGAGGTGACAGGGCAGGGGCGGTATCGTATGTGGCGCGCCGCGAACTGAAGTCCGCCGCAAGCCTTGCCGCCCTTTTTGGCGGAACAGGTGATCTCCAGCGGGTCTGTTGCATTAATTGTCTGAAAACCAGATGCTTGATGTCAACCCACCAGGAGGAGGATCACTCTGCAGCGTACTCCTTTCAAACATCCCCGTTTTCACCCGATGTGATCTTGTGCGCCGTACGATGGTACTGCCGTTTTGCACTTTCTTGTCGGGATGTGCGCGATCTGTTGGCCGAGCGCGGAATTGAAGTTGATGCATCGGCAATCCCCCTTTGGGTGCGAAAGTTCGGGCCTGAGATTGCGAAGCGGCCGTTCAAACATCGATTCTGGCGAGCTCTGAATTGGCACGTCGACGAGACATATAGTCGTGTTGGCGGGAAGTGGCGTTATCTCTGGCGCGCTGTCGATCAACGAGACCAGTTGGTCGACTGTCGGCTAACGGCGCGCCGAGACGTCAAGGCCGCAAGGGCTCTTTTTTAGACCGGATGATCGGGGTCACCAGTTGACTGGGCCGGTGGCCTCTCCCGCGGCATTCTCCGTTCGAGGGTTGCGCCGAGCGTGTTGCATAAATCGTTTCCGATGCGTAGCTGGTCCTTCGATTTGACTGCGGGATGCTGGGATGCCTTTCAAATTCAACGCGTTGCGGCGGGATAAGTTTGCGAAGGCAAAGTACCGTGTGACGAACTGGGCCGAATACAACGAGGTGCTCCGCCAGCGTGGTGGCGTAACGGTCTGGTTCAGCGAAGACGCGGTGTCTCGGTGGTGCGCAGCGCGCTCTGGCAAGCGCGGTGGTCAACAACGATATTCTGATCTGGCGATCGAGACCTGCTTGACCCTGCGCGCCGTGTCCGGCTTGCCGCTTCGCCAAACGCAGGGCTTTGTCCGCAGTCTGCTGCGGCTCATGCAGACGGACCTCCCCGTGCCGGATTTTTCGACGCTTTGCCGCCGTGCGCCATCGCTTCAGATCGCGCCCGGCACCCGGACAGCCAGTGGTCCGATCGCGCTGGTTGTGGACAGCACAGGGCTGCGCGTCCACGGTGGCCGCGAGTGGATGCGGGAGAAGCACGGGCTGCCGAAGGCCCGCAAGATATGGCGCAAACTGCATATCGGCTTCGATCCGGAGAGCGGCGAGCTTGTGGCGTCCTGCCTGACACCCCAGCATGCGGGGACACCGGCGCTCTGCCCGGCCTTCTTGCCGAGGTATCCGGTCCGGTGCGCCGTTTCATCGGAGACGGAGCTTATGATGGTGTACCAACCGCCGCGACAATCCGGCACCCGTTTGGTCCGGATGTCGAGTTGATCATTCCGCCGCCGAAGAACGCCGTTCCCGGAGATTGCCAGGCACGCAACGCCCATCTCGACATGATAACCGAAACTGGCCGAATGGCATGGTAGAGGGCCACCGGCTATGGTCAGAGATCGCGCGGCGAGGCCCAGATCAGGCGCTGCAAGCAGGTCATCGGACCGGAACTGCGCAGCCGCAACATGGAGACCCAGACAACCGAAGCCCGCATCGCTGTCAACGCCCTCAACCGCATGACCCGTCTCGGTCGTGCGGCCTATGAGCGTGTCGCATAACGAACCGGGGAAAGGGGCAAATGCGGCCCGAGCGCTATTCGTGCAACGCGGTCAGATGGAGGAAGGATCCGCGCCGCTTTTAAAACTCGATCTCGAGAGCCTGGCGCCCGACAGACCGTTCCAGCGCGGCGATCCGGGCTTCGTATTCGGGGATCATGGCGGCGGAGTTCCCGCAGCTCAAGCCAGGCGAACGTTTGCGGTTCGACGACCTGCGGGAACATTATGGCGCAGGAATCTCGCCGCTTTGGGAAGCGCTGATGCATCTCGCCGCACAGGGATTGGTCGTCTCTGAACATCGCAAAGGCTACCGGGTCGCACCGGTTTCAAAAGAGGACTTGCAGGAGATCGCCCGGCTGAGGGGGGAGTTCGATGCCCTGGCGATCGCAGAGAGCATTCGCAATGGTGATGAGTTGTGGGAAGGGCGGATCATCGCAGCCTTCCACGCTCTTCAGAAGCGCAATAAGATCGGGCTGGACAATGAAATTGACCGGGGTTGGGAGCGTTACCACATCAGATTTCACGAAGAACTGGTTTCGGAATGCAAACTACCGAAGCTTATGGAGTTTCGCTCGATTCTTGATCTGCAAGCCCGCCGGTACAGGCGGATTGCTGTCCACTACCTCACGACACCGCGCGATGATGTTTGCGAGCACAAGTCGATTCGAGATGCAGTCCTTGAACGTGATACAGAGTTGGCAGGCCAACTTATCAGAGAACACTTTCGCAAGACGGTGGATATCATCTTGGAGGGAAACTTCGCCTGACCCCTACGCCGGCCAGCTGGCCAAGCTTCAAATTATCTCCTGAGACACCACCATTTCTCGACTGTGTACTGTCGGTTTTCAGCAACGGCGCAAAGCCGTCCCTCTGCTTGGAGAAAGATATCGGGCCTATTGGGCCGAGCCGATACTACGGCTAAGCGGTTACGTTGCAGGCCCGCCCTGGCCCATCGATGCCGCCAGGGGCGGCCGCATCGTCAAAGCTTGCGACAGTCTATCGGCAACCCCTTGCGGATATGCTTGGCTCTGGAACAAAATCAGGTTTGTGGTTTTTCCGGCAGCTGGCCTCTTCGGCTAACGCAGACGCCACCGGGCTCCTTCCTCACAATTTCCTGATTACGCAGCGTGCTCACCTATCGGGCAGTGGAATAAACTCGTCCTTGTCGTCCTGAGGCAGGTCGAACAACCCCTGTCCCCAGCGAGCAGCACGCCATTCTTCTTTGGCCTCTTCAATCCGGTCTTGGGATGAGGCCACAAAATTCCACCAGACATAGCGTGGACCGTTCAGCGTGGCACCGCCAAGTGCCATCAGCCGCGCTCCCCGGCCGCCTGCGGCAACTGTGATCTTGTCGCCGGGGCGGAAAACCATCATCCGGCCTGCCTCAAATGTCTGCCCTGCTATGCTGACCGAGCCCTCGGTGACGTAAAGCCCGCGATCCTCGTGATCATCCGGCAAGGGAAAGCGGGCGCCAGGGGCGAGTGTTACGTCAAGATAAAATGTTTCCGAATAAAGTGTAGCGGGGGCGTTCTCACCATACGCGTTCCCGAGGATAAGCCGGGCAGCTACGCCGTCAGATTCGATCAGCGGCAGCTTCTCCTTGCCGTGGTGTTCAAAAATCGGATCCATGTCCTCGCGATCCTCGGGCAGAGCAATCCACGTCTGGATCCCGTAAAGACTGTGTGGTCCCTGGCGGGCAGTAGAACTGGTGCGCTCCGAATGGGTCACGCCCTTGCCTGCCACCATCCAATTCAGAGCGCCGGGCTCGATGATCTGATCGCTGCCGATACTGTCGCGGTGATGAAAATCGCCACTGTACAGATACGTGACGGTGCCCAGACCAATATGCGGGTGTGGACGCACATCAATACCCTGCCCAGTCAGAAATTCGGCCGGTCCTGCCTGATCGAAGAAGATGAACGGCCCTACCATCTGCCGCTTTGGCGCAGGGAGGGCTCGCATGACTTCAAACCCGCCCAGATCGCGGGCGCGGGGAACAATCAGAGTTTCGATTGAATCGACACCGATGTCATCAGGGCAGCCAGGTTCCAATGCGGGGTTCCAGCTCATTTCAATGTCCTCCTTGAACGTGGATTGAGAAGATCTGCCTAACTGGAGATCGGATAATATGGCGATTTTAGCGCAGAATGCCTGGGACGGAGACAGCGCACAGACGGATTGTTCTGTGGCAATCCGTCATTCCGGCATAAGACCTGCGTCCGGTCGCAACTGTGGGAGTCAGACGATTGCGTTGAGTTTGACGGAAATCACTGCCTTTCCCGTGAACCGGTTTCTTAAAGAAGGCGATAGAGCACGCGCTTTTCTCATCAGCAACTTTGGCAAAAAACACTGATGCAAAGGGAACCCGATCCAGCCAATTTTCCACTCATGACCGGACGGGTTTCAGGATGTGAACGAAATCCCGAGCTTCCACATTTTGGTCTCCGTCCTCATGAAAAGACCTGATGTGTTCTCCAGAGTTGTGGTGCTTCTGTTGGGCTTCACTACTCTCCCAATGTTCGAAAAAGACGAATTGGCCGGGTTCATTGGCATCTTCGTACAGATCATAGCCTAGGTTCCCGTCCTCGTTCCGAGATGGCTCAACCAGTTTGGCAAGATCACGGCGCAGTGCATCTGCCTTACCTGGTTTTGCATGAAGGCCAACGACGATTCTGATTTCACTCATGAGATAGGTTCCCCAGTGAAAGACTGCTGTCCCGTGCGGTCACGGCACGGGACATTGTTGATACGATCTGTTACTCGGTTTTGTCGTAGGAGAATTGAATCCCCGCAGTGCCGCCGGTGGAGATGAACAGATCCATAAAGGCAGGAACCGTTTCCTTTCGATCCCAATCCCGCTGCAACTCGCAGAAAAGTTGCGGCACGCTGATCATCTTGCCGCCGGCTTGTTCGATCCGTCGCAACCCGGCCTCGTGTGCGGCGACGGAGGTGCCGCCGACAGCATCCGCAACGACATAGACCTCGTAGCCTTCCGCCAGAGCATCAATCGCCGGAAAAGTCAGGCAGGCCTTGGTCCAGAGCGCGGTCATGATCAGTTTTTTCCGGCCGGTCGCTTCGACCGCTTTCCTGAATTCGACATCTTCCCAGGAGTTAATCGTTGTCCGGTCATACGTTGGATAGCTCTCCAAAACCTTGCGCAACTGCGGGATCGGGGGCTTGTTAAGCCCGGTCTCCACATTGACGGTCGAATGGACAATTGGCAGATCATAGGCAACGGCTGCCTTGGCAGTGCCAACGATGTTATTGATCAAAAGCTGCCGGTCCATGGACGCGATGGAGTTTACTTGGACGGGCTGGTAGTCAATAACAACCAGCGCCGAATTCTCGGGAGTAAGCAGCCGATCCTTGGCCGGATCACGGCGTGCTTCACTCGTCATGGCAGTCTCCTTTGCTGCTTGGTTGGGAAAATTTATCCGCGCGCGGAGTCCAGTTGCTCGCCATCATGTTCGACAGCCCGTGCTTTTTGATAGCTTTCAATCAGGAGCTGGTACTCGGGGAAGATCCGCGTATAGATCTCTGCCCATTTTTCGGCGTCATCACGATGCCAGGTGCGCTGAATTTCCGATGCAACGGCAGCGGTATCCATGGGGACGGCACCTGCCTGGACGACGCGGGCAAGCGTGATCTCCTGGGCCATTTTCGAATAGGTGCCGGACGCGTCCACCACCACAAAAACCTTGTACCCGTCCGCAATCGCGCTGATCGCAGGAAAGGCCATACAAACGCTGGTGATTGTCCCAGCTATAATCAGAGTCTTCCTGCCTGTTTCCTCGACGGCCTTGACGAATTCCGGGTTGTGCCAAGCATTGATCTCACCCCTGCGGGCCACGTATTTCGCGTGGGGGGCATTCTCGTGGATCTCGGGGACAAGCGGGCCATTCGGGCCTTGAGGAACAGAGGCTGTAGTGATTACCGGCATATCAGCTAGCGATGCTATTGAGGCCAGAGCGCCGGCGTGACGGCGCAGAGCAGTCATCGGCATGTCGTTCACAGTTTGGAATAGACCGCTTTGGTGATCGATGAGCAGCATCACAGCGTCATTGGGTTCAATCACAGGGAGGCTGCTCTCAAAGTTGGCTGGGGCACTCATTCTCGTTCCTTTCAAGCAGAGTTATTCTGTGCGTGGACTGACAGCCGGCACATTCTGTACCGTTGCGTAATCGGGCACTGCTCTTACTATAACGGCGCTCTCTTGAGATAGCGTTCGCCCTTTTCGAACGCGGCGTTTCAAGGCGCGCCGTTGACGTTTCGGGACAACCTAGGTCTCTAAGTCGGTATGGAAACGATTCTTGCCGGATGCTAATATTTTCTTCTGAGGGGGGAGAATGACGAAACTAAATTTTGCGATGGGCGCGTATGCGCTTGCCCCGCATAGCGTCTTGGCAGGGTCGGCTGCGCACAAAGTCATCGGGGCGCACATCTTTCCGAAGATACGCTGGGGCACCAAAAAGTTGCACAGAAGCATTGTCAGCACGGCGAGTTTTCTGGCGCTGCATAAATTGCACACAGAAAGCACAGAGGCCAAATTAGTGCAGGCCTGCGGGGCCAGAAAGTGACGACCGGGATCCATCACGTCACCGCTCTCACCCGGGATGTGCAGCGCAACGTGGATTTTTATGCAGGTTTTCTTGGGCTGCGCTTGGTCAAGCAGACCGGGGGATATGAGGACGCCGAACAACTTCATTTGTTTTATGGAGACAGGATTGGCAGTCCTGGCTCCATCATCACTTTTCTGGTTTGGCAAGAAGGCGCGCGCGGCCGCGTGGGACTGGGGCAAGTGAGCGAGATTGGATTCGCCGTGCCGCCCGCAAGCATCGGCGGCTGGATGCAACGGGCAATAGCGGCAGGTGTACCAGTCTCCGGGCCAGCACGCGAAATGGGCGAGACTGTGCTGCGTCTGCGCGATCCGGACGGACTCACTGTCAAACTGGTGGGTGTTGATTTGCCCACCATGGCGCCGCTGGAAGATTCCCTGGCGCCGACCCGTATCCGGTCGGTGACAATCCTGACCGACGACGCCCGCGCCACAGCGGCCTTCACCGAGCGGTTCGGCTATCGCAAGGCAATGCAGGACGGGCCACATACGCGCATGGCCTCAGAGACGGACGTGATCGACCTGCGGCAGTCGGCTGGTTTCGTGACAGGCGGGCCGGGAACGGGTGTGTTTGACCACGTCGCCTTCCGGGCGCCTGATGCCGGTGCAGTGCGCAAGATGCGGCTTGATCTGAAAGATCATAGCGGCCTGACTAATGTGCATGACCGAAAGTATTTCCTTTCGCTTTACGTTCGTGAACCGGCGGGCACACTTTTTGAGTATGCCACCGACGCCCCTGGTTTCACCGTGGACGAGGCTGCGGAGCATCTGGGGGAAACTCTTCTGATCCCGCCCAGCGACACCGGTCGTGCTCAGGACCTTCGCGTGATGCTGCCGCAATTCGCACGACCGGGCGACGAGAGGCGGCCCATGCGCGACCTGCCCTTCGTTCATAGGTTTTACACTCCAGAGGATTCCGACGGTTCGGTTTATGTGCTGCTGCACGGAACCGGCGGCAATGAGGCTGACCTGATGCCTTTAGCCGCTCGGATCAACGCGCGCGCCACACTCTTGGGAGTGCGAGGCCGATCAACTGAAGAAGGCACACAACGCTGGTTCCGCCGCTTTGAACCTGAACGCTTTGACCAGAACGACATCAATGCCGAAGCCGCTGCATTTGACTACTTTGTGGGTGAGGTGATCAAGAGCTATGGGCTCGATCCTGCACAGTTGATTTTTCTTGGCTATTCCAATGGCGCGAATTTCCTCGGGGCGGTCATACGCTTGCATCCAGGAACTATTCAACGTGCCATCGTTCTGCGGGGAGGAGACGTACTGGAAGAAACGCCGTCCGCGGATCTAAGTGATGTGCAGGTTCTCCTGTTGACCGGAACACAGGATCCATTCGAGCGCCATGGCAAAAGACTTGAGACCGCGCTGACTGAGAGTGGCGCGGCAGTGACAGTCAAGCATGTCGAGGCCGGTCACGACCTTTCGCCTGAGGACCCGCTCTTCGTCAATGAATGGCTGACCAATCTTTAGGGAAAGAACGGGTTTCACGCCCCGACCTATCCCCGTGCGAAGATTAACAAACCCGCTTTCTGTCGCCTGCGTATCAGGACTCGTCATCCAAAATCCGGATCGCTTCTCGCCCGCTCAAGAAGCAGTGGGATGACGATCTCCTCCTCATCGCCGAGATGCTGTCGCAATAGCGGTGCAGTGTGTTTTACTACGGTGACCAACTCGTCCAGGGCGAAACGTTGATCGCTGGTCATCACGCCCTCAGTTCGACCGAGGCGCTCCAAACTTTTGTGCGTGGTAGCAGCCAGCTCACCGAGGGCATCGTGGATTAGGCGGTGATCTCCATCTAGTATTTCGAACCCGCGAGCGAGACGTGGCTCCGCGCTCTGGAACATAGGAAAATAGTGATGGTCCTCAACATTATGGTGTCCTTCCAAGCCGCCGATCAGGCTGCCGATATGACGGCGCAGGGCTGGACCGCTGTCATAGTTTGTTTCGCCGGATTCACATAGGCTCAAGAGGTCTTCGTAGATCTTGTAGGTTCCTGCACGGAAGACATCGTGATTGGCCAGCCAGAATGCGGCGGTTCCCGCCAGAGCGGACTGAGCCTTCCAGCCTTTACGGGGGTGCTTGTGGAGAAGAAACCGCAAATCTTCGGGAAGGCCTTGTCGGGTGCCGAGTTTCAGAACGTCGTCCATTATGACCTCTCCTGAATAAAGCGGGCGGCAGGAAAGCCCGCCGCCCTGTAGGATGCGAAGTGTCAGCTCCTAGACCTAGAGCTGTCCGAAGCGCCCGGAATTGAACTCTTCAATCGCCTTACGGATTTCGCCTTCGGTGTTCATCACGAAGGGACCGTAGGCGGCGACAGGCTCGTCAATAGGCTCACCTGCCAGGATCAGCAGCTTGGCGTCACTCGCCGCTTCAATTTCTACCTTGCCACCCTCGCGCGAAAGCCGTGCAGTGGCAGGGCCAGACAGCTGGGCCTCCGCATTGACCGTGACATCGCCCGAAAGCGCTACGACGATTACATTGTGTCCCTCGACGGGGTCGAGTGTGACGGTATTACCGGCGTTCAGCCTCAGATCCCACACGTCGAGCGGGGTGAAAGTCTTAGTCGGGCCTTTAAGGCCGCCGTATTCCCCGGCGATGACCCGTACTCGACCCGCACCTCCGGCCAGGTCGATGGCTGGGATCTGCGCATCGGTAATCCCCTGATAGCCGGGTTCGGCCGATTTTTCCTTGGCTGGCAGGTTTACCCAGAGCTGAACCATCTCAAATTTCCCGCCCCTGGCGGTGAAGTCGTGACTGTGGAATTCCTTATGCAGGATACCATTACCTGCCGTCATCCACTGCACATCGCCTTCGCGGATTACTCCGCCCCGCCCGGTGCTGTCGCCGTGCTCGACTTCACCTGCATAGACGATTGTCACAGTCTCGAACCCTTTGTGCGGATGCACATCGACACCGCGCGGCTTGGATGCCGGCCCGAACTCATAGGGGCCGCCGTAGTCCAGCATCAGGAAGGGCGTGTTTTCGTTGCTGCCTGACATATGCGAAAACAGCGACCGTACGGGGAAACCGTCGCCAACCCAGTGACCACTTGGTGCAGTGGTTGTTGAAAGAATCTTACGCATCGGAACCTCCATTCAACACAAGGCGGCATCGCCGCTGTTGCTGAATAGATGGTCGAAATTGGCGACTGGACAAGAGCTACCATGTTCGTCATTTTCGAACGCCGGGTTTCTCTAGCACTCCCTGAGGTATCCTCCGGGCATATGGTATAACTCTTTAACTCGATGAAAGCGGACAAAATCTGACTTCGCCACTCCTCGGCATAGCATTCAACTGCCAGAAGGACGGTTTTCAGTTTCGGTTGAGATGCTTAGCAAATCCAGCGATAAATTCAGCCAGCATCTCGCGGGTCTTCTCATCGGTTAAGTTGCCGTCATCGTCAAATACAGTGGCGGCGCGTGACACCAGCATCCGCCCCCCCGTCCAGAGGTCGGCTTTGAGTGTTCGCAGCACGGGCAGCCAGTGAGCTTGTGCCATCACAGTTCCGAAACCGCCAGGTGATGCCCCGACTACCGCTACCGGCTTGCCGTCAAACAGTGCCAAGCCGTCCCCGCGCGACATCCAGTCGATTACATTCTTAAACACGCCTGGTACGCCGTTGTTGTATTCAGGCGTGACCAGCAACAGCCCGTCCGCAGCCGCGAGCCCTTGTTGCAAATCCTGCACCGGCAGTGGAAGTCCCTGCTCCGTTTCAAGGTCCGCATCGTATAGCGGTACCCCGCGGATCGACCCTGGTGAAAGTTTCACGCTATCCGGCGCGACTTGAACAGCGGCTCGCAGCAAACCCGAATTGAACGAAGCCCTGCGCAGGCTTCCCGAAAGCCCCATGATATGCGTCATTTTCGAGTTCTCCTGTTTCTAATGATCTTACCTTCAACGGTATCACGGCCTGGATTCGAATTTGTGGCCGCAAGAAGGACAGCGGCACCATTTCGGATCACGGTGGTTGCGGCGTACCTCTTGATGTATCGTCCGCGCCATTTCACGGTTAATCCCGAGTTCACGCCGCAAACGCTCTATCTTGCGTCCCTCAGTGATGTCTATGAATCCATCCTCCAACGCACAGCGGAACTCCTCATGGAGCTGCTTCCGGCGCTGGTGAAGGTGATCTGCCATTCCGCTGGCAATGATCCCGGCGGGCAAAGCCGCCATACCTACCCCAAGCAGCGTGATAGCACCGCCAAACAGCCGGCCCAACGGTGTGATCGGCGTCACATCTCCGTAGCCGACAGTGGTCAGCGTGACCATAGCCCACCACATTGAAGACGGGACTGAGCCAAAAGCCTCGGGCTGAGCCTGATGCTCGACCAGGTAAGCGCCCGCTGAAGCGAAAACCAAAAGGATGGCCAGTATCATAAACGCAGCGAGCAGGGTGGATCCCTCCTCTCGAATAACGGCGATCAGAGCCGAAAGCGCCGGAGAATACCGTGTCAGTTTGTATATCCGCAGCAGCCGCAGCACCCGGAGCAACTGAAAATCGACCGAGAAAAACAGTGTCAGATAAAGCGGCAGTATGGCGATCAGGTCGATCACGGCCATCGGGGTCAGAACGTAGCGCAGCCGAACGCGCCAGGCAGGCTGATCTGGGGCCGCCTCGGCACTCGCCCAGACACGGGCAGCGTATTCGACAGTAAAGATCGCCGTGATCAGCAGATCGAAATTGTGAAACTCTGTTCCGTAACGCGCAAAAATGCCTGGCACGGTTTCCAGTGCTACTGCAACGACGCTTGCGATGATGGCGACGATCAGTGCGATTTCTAGAAACCATGCCACCCTGTTCGCCCGTGTGGGATGTTCAAGAACTTGCCAAACCCTTGCCCGCGGCGTTTGGGTATTCGAAATCATGGCAAGTCCTCGGCTTTCAACTCGCGAACAGCAGTGGCGAGCGGCCAGAGCACTTGAGCGAAGAGCGCGATGCAAAAAATGAGATTGCCTAAGATTGCAGGAAGCTGGCCCAGCAGCGCCAGCTGGACCACCATCATTGCAATCCCGAATAATCGAACCCAGCCATGAGCATGACGCCTGGTGTTGTCACGGCCTTCGACCTGCGTCTGCAACACCCAGATCGACGCTAAAAAGAGCATGAGTGCGACTGCGCCGACTGCGGCGTAGCCGACGGGATAAGGTTCCCAAAACCCGACATAGACCTCACCGGCGAGCGCTACGCCAATAGAGACGGCGCTCCACATGACGAGAATATGGGCAAACCAATAGAGCAGCAACGTGCGCAGATCCCGGGACTTCGGCCGGGCATTACCCACACTGTCGAAGTAAACCCAGGCCAGCGCGAAAAGCGAAAGGCCGCCGAACGCCAGATTGAACAGTGTTGCGGCTTCGGCCTTGTAAATTCCTTTGTCCGATAGTGTGACAACTAGCTTAAAAAATCCTTCTCCCAGAAGGATCAGCATAATCAGGCCGAAGCGTTCCGAAACATGACCGAGCCGCGGCACGAACTGTTGGAAACGCAGCGTGCCGATGCCCGGCAGCATGTATTGCAATTGGATGGCCGCAACGCCCGCCCCGAAGACCCAATAAGCCAAGGGGCGCGGAAGGACGGCTGAAGAAGCAAATACGGCAGCTATCACAAAAAAGTTTCGCCCCTGTTCATAGGCAAGACTGGTTGCCGCGCCTTGCATATTGCGTGCGCGCCAGTAGAGCAGGGCCGTAAGCGCCCGGTTTGCCGCATAGGCCAAGGCAAAATACGGCCAACCGTCACCTGTTACGCTGTTAAGAGACGCAGCCATGAACATTGCCGTGACGATTTGAACCGCCATGATTATCCGGTGCGGAATGTCCGTGGAGAGGAACAGAGAATTGTAGATCGAGCTGTCGGCCCAAGCATAAAAGACAGCAAGGTAGAGCGCTGTGTAAACCCAAACCCCATTCCAATCGAGATGGTGTGACAGGTAGTTGCCCAAGAGAAAGATCGTCACGACGTGGATCAGGTCAAAGAAGAGTTCGACCCAGTGAACATGGTCTGACGGGTTCTCCACATCCATGTGATGGCGCGGTTTCCGCCAGATCGGATAGTCTCTAATCGGCAATGTGCGGTCCTTTCAATCACACGGGTCTTGATCCATTACAATCAATCAGAACCGTCCAACGGTAAAGATGCCGGTTCAACACTGCCCGGCCCTCCTTGTCATTTGTTGCGCCGGAGACGATGCTATGTCATCTGGGTTTCCGCCCGGTCGGCAAAGCAGGGGCAGTTTGTTGTGGTTTGACTATGCGCTATTCGCTTGATGAAATTGAAACGTTCCTGACCGTTATGGAGCTTGGCACTGTCACCGCCGCGGCCGCACGGCTCAACTATTCCAAATCTGTCATCAGCAAACGGATATCGGATTTCGAACTGTCGGTCGGAGCCGCCCTGTTCCTCCGAAATGCTGGACGGATCACTCCGACAGAAACCGCGTTGCGACTGGCAGAACGAATTCGGCCCGCCCTTACCGAACTGATTGCTGCGACCGAAAGCGCTGCATGCGAGAATGAAGCCACCGGTCTCTTGCAGGGGTCTCTTGCCATTACAGCGCCGATGTCGTTTGGCACCATGTTTCTGTCCGGGATCCTTGCCGATTTTGCCCGCACTCATCCCTCACTCGATCTGCGCATCGACTATGATGACCGTGCTCGGGACCTCCTGCGCGAAGGGTTCGATATCGGCATCCGCATCGGAGATGCCAGGGATGCACACCTGATGCAGCGAAAGCTCTGCGAGGACAGGCAGATAGTCGTAGCAAGCGCAGACTACCTTTCGGCGCATGGAACACCGGAGACCCTTGCAGACTTGCGAAGCCACCAGGTTTTGAGCTATGCGCATCTCCCTGATGCAATGCTTTGGCAGTTCAAGCAGGACGGACGCACTATTTCGCCGCAAGTGGCCGGGCGGATTACGTTGAACAACGGCGAAGCGATGCGCGATATGGCCATTGGCGGTGTGGGTTTGGCTATATTGCCAGGCTTTGTCGTTTCCTCAGCTTTGCGCGACGGAAAGCTTCAACGGGTGTTACCGGATTATGAGGCAAGAACCCTGCCAGTTTTAGCCGTTTGGCCGCCAGTCTCCCCTATGCCCGCAAAGCTGCGCATTTTGATTGATCACATGGTTTCATACCTGTCAGAGCAACGCCCCTGGGAAGCCGACCCAGATTCCGGTTCTCGGGGCGCCAAAAATTGATCGGGAACGCGGCCCTTGGCGGCTGGAAGACCCGCCAAGGGCTTGTCTGGCATACTCTCCGGTCACGGCACGCCTATGAAGTGACGGGCGTCGCGTTGTAGCTGCTGATCAGATTGCGGTAGTCGGGAATGTGGTTGGAGAACAGCGCCCCTAGCCCTTCGATGTCATTCCGCCAGTCACGATGCAATTCGCAGGCCATGCCGAACCATGATGTCAGCTGGGCTCCCGCAGCAGACATGCGGTCCCATGCCGCGTCCCGGGTCACCTGATTGAATGTCCCAGAGGCATCCGTCACGACAAAAACCTCGTAACCCTCTTCGATCGCCGACAGGACTGGGAATGACACGCAAACTTCCGTCACCACGCCGGCAACAATCAGCTGTTTCTTGCCGGTCGCCTTCACGGCCGCGACAAAGTCCTCGTTGTCCCAAGCGTTGATTTGTCCTGGGCGGGCGATGTAGGGGGCGTCCGGGAAAAGCTCCTTCAGCTCAGGAACCAGCGGCCCGTTGGGGCCGTCCTCAAAACTGGTGGTCAGAATTGTCGGCAGGCCGAAGTATTTAGCGGAATCAGCCAGGGCCAGAACGTTGTTCTTGAACTTGTCAGGATCGATATCGCGCACCAGAGACAGAAGCCCGGCCTGGTGGTCGACCATCAGAACGGCGGCATCATTTTTGTCGAGGCGTTTGTATGGAGTTGTCATCTGCGTTTCCTTTCACTTGCTGCCGCAGGATGAGGAGGGATCAAGTGTGCGCTTGGCGTCTCAAATCACCTTCACAGCGGATCAGTGAAGGCAAATCCCGCCACATTCGGCGGAAAAATCATACCACTTTCCACACAGACTTGTGCTGCCGGAATACCGAAAGGCGGTGTTCGGGAAGATCGAACGTCTCCTGTTCAGGCCCGGATGCAGCCAGCCTCTTGCTGCACTCAGTATCTTTTCCACAACGCTTGCTCTGTGAGCTTGTGGTCAAACCCGGCCGAGAGGCCAAGCTTAGGCAGCCATCGGCCTTGTGCCAGGTTAACGAGACGGCCTGGAGCCGTCGTCAATGGGTTGAGGGTCCGGATAGTGCGACGGCAGCAACCAGAACCCATCTCCAAGATCGACAAGAGGCCTGGACGCACTTCCAGGCATTGCTCCCGTGCGCAGGGCCAAGATTATGTCTGATAGGACGGCAGGGTTTCTTCTGAAATAGGTATGGCTGTTGCTGCTGTCGCCATTCTCCACCCGGATAAAATAGACCAAGGCATCCCGCAGAAGAGATTCGAATTCAGCCGGTTCCAAGTCCTCGCGCTGCAGCTTTCCAAACCTGACGGTGCGGGTCAAAATCGCGGAGAGCCCAAGGGCGAAGTCATTTGGGTTGATGTAGAAATTCAGTTGCTCGAAGGCTTCTTCGACACGTTCTGTTGCGAGTCGTTGACGCACCACCCCCACATCAAGGTCGGCGGCGGCCAAAATCAGCGTTCCAGTTTTCATCGCGCGTCTTGGCCTTAACCCAGCGGCACGATGTTGAATGACAAGTTCGCGAATTCCATCCATCGCAACATCCGATCCATGGGAATGCGCAACGATGTCGATACGCTTCACCTCTGGAACTTCAGCCAGCAGCCGCATTACCTCCTTGAAATGAAACACGCTGACCTCGCCGGCGGCACTGTCGCGAAAGTACCCCAAGACACCCGGGTTTCCAGCAGGCCATGAAAAGGCCAGCGGCAGGCTTTGACGCCCGGAAAAGTGCCACAAATTTGCGAGCGTAGAGAGGCTTTCGTCGAACGTGTTATTCACGCCGTGAATGTAGAGCAGAACGCTGTCCTGCTGCAGACTGGACAACTCTTCGCTCACGGCCTGCTTAAAGGCATGTCCCTGTTTTTGATAGGTAGACAGCGGGCCAGCCTGGAATTGTACCGTATTTCCGCGTCTGTCCACGGGAAGCGGGATTGGCAGGAAATGAACAACTTCTTTGACACCGCCGATCGTAAGGGCCGTCCACTTGCGCCTTTCTACACCGGTTGTCCTTCGCAGGAGAGCGTCCCAATCGGTGGCATCAAACTTTACTGTAGCCTCTCCAAAGAACATTGAATCGGATCTTTGTTTGCCAAAGAAGCCTCGCTGCTCGTCACTGCCCGCAGCCTGGCGGTTGGTTGCGAAAAACAGCTTCGGATCAATGCTGCGCAGCGGTTCCGGAATTTCCTCAGCCGGGTACTCCGCGCCATTCAGGTAGATATTGGGTGGCGGCGACAATTGCGTTGGTTTGGGAGCGCAGCCCACTGACGCAACTATTAATGATATCAGGATTTGCCTGATCACTGTCTCGCCTACCTTTCCGGCCAACTGGCGGCCAGGACCCGCTCTGCCAGCAGATGCATTCCGGATAGAAACGTCATCAGGTCCTGGATGGAACTGCGTCTCCACGCTCCGCAGCAAGACTTCTGGGTGACCAGCCGGCTTCCAGAGCGTTCAGGCGCACACCAGCCCTTCGGTTCTTGCTAGTCTCACATTGGTGACGTCGTTCATATTGGCCTGCGATGCCTAGGCTGACAAGGCGCAGCTCTGGACGACAGGCTCAATCCTGCGCAAAATTGCCCGTGGGAAACGCGGTGCTAGGTGTGATCGTCAGAACCAGTTTGCGCATTGCACACCTGCATCCACTACACGCGCGTACATCCGGATTGTCGAAGGTATTTCGATGCGGCTGGCGGTGCATCGGCGGCGTTCGTGTGTAACCGAACTCGCCTTGAAAACCTGACCAGGAAGATGCCGCGGGTGTTGCGGCTCAGTCATTGGCCTTTGTAACATCGCTGCGCTTTGTCTGAATGTCCGAGTTTCCCTTTGCCATGCGACGGGAGAAAATCGGCAGTGCAGCGGGCCGGCGCGCTGCGTGCGCAGAGATATTCTGGCGCTTCCGGAATGGGCTCTCAGCCAGGTTTCGCCGCTTTCGGCGCACAGGTCGGTTTCTGAGACGCGAACGACAACGCATCAAACGAAACGGCGGAAAATCAAGGGCATGGCCAATTCTGCCGATGACTGGTTTCATTCCGCCCGCACCACGGAGCTTGCCGCATTGGCATCGGGCGGCTCTGAGCCCATACCGGATGCCGCGAGTTCTTTGGAAGGCAGCAATGGCATTCAAAGCTGGCGTCTTGTCGGCAACGCAATTCCCCTAAACGGTTGTCTCGGGAAATTTCATTTGCTCCATGAATGCACGTGAACATCACGCCCGGAGTGACCTTTCATGATCTTTGTTGCCAGTTCCTCGCGTTCCTTGTCACGAACTCGGACCCAAAGGAGGATGCCTCCACGCTCGATCTGGTTTGAATAGTAGTCCTTGTGATGTTTGCCAACGCGGCGGGCCAACAATGTACCTAGCACCACAGCCGGGCTGCCGCCGATTGCGATGGCGGCAAAGGCCGATGATGGTGTCATCGTTCCCGCGGGTGCCAAGCACAACGTCATCAACACCGGGTCGGAACCATTGCGTCTTTATACGATCTACGGGCCGCCCGAGCACATCGAAGGCACTGTACACACGACCAAGACCGAAGCCGACGCATCCCACGAACATTTCGATGGGCGCACCACTGAGTAGAGCCACGCGGGAGACGGAGCCGCTGGCGATCTAATGTGTCGGCAATTCTAAGTGAACGGTCCTTCGCTGTTGGGCATGCAGTGGCCGCAATGTCCCGCAACCTGATGGAGTGGATGCCCCTCCCGACGGCATCGTGATGTGCCATGCTGGTGCTGTCTTGACAGACCAGAAACAGAGGAGGCGGCAATGG
>NZ_JAXMOX010000046.1:0-26272 GCF_034669605.1 Leisingera sp. | reverse complement strand
TCATGTTACTTACATTCGAGCTTACACCAATTACGGACTTCTTACTATCTGAAAGTGGTGTACTTTTAATTAATTGCCAGAAACTTTTGCGGGAAATTCTCTTCACATCCCGGCGATCACCGCCGTTGCAGGACCGTTTTGCGTTGCAGAATTTCAACGGTTTCGGCGTCGACCACCCCTGCGGTCCCTGTATCGAAGACAGCCTTCCCCAGCCCTGACTGCACTCCCAGCGGGCACAGTGATTTGCATACTCTGCCGCTCGGTTGCAAGCCGTCCATGGCGGGCGCCCCGGCTGGCACAGCATCACAAGAGCACAAAAAACCTTCAAAAATCTGCGGCAACCAAGACACGGTTGCCAAGAAAACCGCCTCGCGGACGGCCCGCACATACTGGACAGATCTATTAAAATTGTAACATTGTGACCTCAATATGGCCGCAAAAGACGGCCGATGGGCAAGCGTACAGGCAACGGAACGGCGCGGCATCCGCCAATTTGCGGCTGTGCAGCGCACAGATGAGTGGTATTACAATGAGCACAGTTGCATTTATTACCCGCGATATGGCGGGCACTACACAGCATGGGAACTTTTCCGAAGGCACACCGGCACGTATCGACGCCGCCCATGCCAAGGATATCTCGCTGAATCTCAGCCCTGCCGATGTCGAAAGCTACTCCCGCCAAGGCGGCAACCTGCATATAAGCTTGGCCAACGGCCAGGAACTGGTGATTGAGAACTACTATTCTTACGGTTCATCCGGCGGGAAGAACCTGTTCCTCAGCCAGGACGGCGAATTCACCGAGGTTGTGCTGGAAGACAAATCCAGCGGCATGCTCTTTGCCACCTATGAGCCGCTGGATCTGACCGGCAAGTGGAGCGCCTATGACGAAATGGTGTTCCTGGACGTTGACCGCATCGAGCCGGTAGTAGCGCCGCTGGCCGCGCCGTTGTTCGGCGGGCTCGGCGCGGCCGGAGCCGCAGCAGGCGTCGTTGGCGCGGCAGCAATCGCCGGCGGGGGCGGCGGTGACGGCGGAGGGACGAACGGTATTGTCCCGACAGTCGATGCCCCTGATGCCTCTTATCCGGTTTCCGGATCCACAACTGAACCGGTCATTATTACCGGCACCGGCGCACCGGGATCCGAAGTGACCGTCACCGTCGGCACGTCCATAGCCACCGCAACCGTCGATGACGACGGCGTTTGGAGCGTCACCTTCCCGGTCGATGATCTGCCGGAAGACGGAAATTATGACTCCACAGTGCATGTGGTTGACCCGAACGGGACCGAGTTCGACCTGGATGGCCCTGCGGTCGTAATCGACACGGTTGCCACCGTCGGCCTCGACGAGGGCCAGGCGGGCGGCGACGACATGATCAATGCCGCCGAAGCAGCCGATGGGGTGATCCTGACCGGTACTGCCGAGGCGGGCGCCACAGTGGAAGTCACTTTCCAAGGTGTAACCCGGACGGTTACCGCGACCGAAAGCGGGACTTGGAGCGCTGACTTCGCAGCTTCGGAAATCGCCTCCGGGGAATATGACTCGGAGGTCAGCGTCACCGCGACCGATACATTTGGCAATTCGGACAGTGTCACTGGTACCATCCACGTGGACACCACCACGGCTGTAGCGATCGACAATGGCCAGGCAGGCGGTGATGACATTGTCAGCAATACGGAAGCTACGGCTGGCCTGACTTTGACCGGAACCGGCGAGGCGGGTGCAAGCGTCAGCGTGACTGTTGAGGGCGTAACCCGCACCACGACCGTGGATGCGGATGGCAATTGGGCCGCAGAATTCGAAGCGGGTTCCCTGCCCACCGGCGAATACGACACGACTGTCAGCGTGACCTCCACCGACGCGGCCGGCAATACGGCCACTGCCACGGCCGATCTCCACGTGGACACTATGGTCGATCCGCTCACTTTGAATTCCGGCAGCATCGAGGGCGATAATACCGTCAACGAGACCGAACGCAGCGACGGAGTGACCCTGACCGGCACGGTTGAGCCGGGCTCGGCGGTGGTTGTGCAACTGGGTGATGCGACCGAAACCGCCACGGTTGATGCGGACGGCAACTGGAGCGCATCCTTTGCAGCCGCTGACATTGCTCAGGGCAGCTACGATGCAGCAGTGGTTGTGTTCGCCACTGACGCCGTTGGCAACACGTCGGAAATCACTGACACTCTGGCCATCGACACCGAGGTGGTGCCCTTCACCTCGGACAGCGTGACCGATGATGATGTGGTGAGCCTGGCAGAAAGTTCTGCGGGCCTCTCGATGTCCGGCACAGTCGAACCCGGATCGACAGTGCAAGTCACCATTCAGGGCGTAACCCGGAACGCGCTTGTGGATCCGGACGGCAACTGGACTGCGGAGTTTGAAGCCGGCGACCTGGGCGAAGGCACTTATGAGGCGACAGCTGAAATCACGGCCACGGATCCGGCAGGCAATACGCAGACCCTGACCGAGGAATTCAGCGTCGACACAGAATATGACGCCCCCAACATTGGCGATGTGATCAGCACCGGCACCAGTGTCAGCGGCGTCTTCAGCGACGATTTTGAAGCCGGTGACACAATACATGAGCTGGCCAGCACCGGCAGTGTGTCAGATGTCAGCGGCACTGAAACCGATCTTGGCAACGGCCGGATCCTGTACGACTTCGATGCGGACGTGCCGGACGGCTCGCACCTAGTTGTGAACCGGGTGGACGACGCCGGCAACAGCTCCGGCACATTGGTGGTGCTCGAAGACGGTGCCGGCGCAACTGTGCTGGATCATTCGGGCCTCTCGCAGTTCAACATCGACGAGCTGAACCTGGTCCATGCCGATGCAGTGGATCTGACCCTGACCGAAGCCGATATCAACGCGCTGTCAGGCAATTCCAACACGCTCACCGTGCATGGCGGCTCCGATGACACGCTTACCATCACCGGGGCAGCAGCAGCTGGCACCGAAACAGTCGATGGCGAGACCTTCAACGTCTACACCATCGGCGATGACGGCACCACGCTGACGGTGGACGAAGACGTCAACGTCGTGATCTGATCTATCGGCCCGGCGGTCATTGCTGCCGGACCCAATACATCAAAAGCCTAAAACAAAAGGGCAAATGGCAGGATGCAACCGGGACGCTTTTCTTGCGCCATCGCAGTGATGTGCAGCCTGTCGGCCTGCGCCCAAACGCTGCCGTTCGGCGGCGGAGATAGCGCAAATACCGCGCCTCGCAGCAATTTCTCGCAATCCGGCGAGGCCTCCTCCGCAGTGATCCAGGATTTGATGGAGCGCCGTTCCCTGCTGACGCAAGACAGCGCCTACGGTCAAGTGGCAGAAGCCGCAATTGCCGCATCTTCCCGCGCTGCCGAAGCAGAGTTGATCAGTGCCAAACTGCGTGCCGAAGCGGCCTCCAAGAACTGGCTGCCGACGCTGGGCCCTTCCGTCAGCCTGACCGATCTGGGAGATCTGGTGGCCGGTCTGCTGATCGAGCAGGTTTTGTTTGACAATGGCCGCCGCAAGGCCGAGCGCGCCTTTGCCGCCGCCGATGTCGAAGTGGCTGCCGTTAGCCTGTCTCAAGATATGAACAGCCGCGTCGAAACCGCTGTCGGGCTTTATGCCGCGGCCTTGCGGGGCGATGAAAAGGCCGCCTATGGCAGCCGCGCCCTGCGCCGGATGCAGGAATTCCGCCGCATCGTTCAGGGACGCGTCGATGGCGGCGTGTCGGACCGCGCCGACCTCAATGTGGTGGACAGCAAGATCAGCGGCATCCGAACGGCCACAGCCACCGCCCGTGATGCAGCCGCCACCGCGCGCGCAGAACTGCAGGCGATGACCGGCCGGACCTTTTCGCGGAAACCCTCGCATCTGGGGATAGCCCCCCCGCCGGAGCAGGTGCTGTTCCTCTCCGTGCTGAAGGCAAGCGCCGAAGCGGACCGCACTATTGCCCAGGCCAAATCCGGCCGTGCCGGGCTGCTGCCCCAGATTGCGGCCTCGGGCAATGTGACCTCAGACGGATCCGGTGCCGGGCTGACCCTGGGTGTTGGCCAGCCGCTCGGGTTGGGCACGCCCGCCGCCATTCAAGCGCTGGAAGCCTCCAAGGAGGCCGCCACCCGCCAGATTGGCGAGACCGAGGAGATTGCCCGCCGCACCTACAGCCGCCAGGTCCAGCAAATTGCGTCATACCGGCGCCAGGAAGGCGAGACCGCCGTGCTGGTGCGCCGGAGCCGCGAAACTTACGGCCTATTCCAGAAGCAATTCGAAGCGGGCCAGCGCCCTGTGATGGAGGTCATCCAGGTTTACGAAGAGCTGGTGCGCCGCGAGCAGGCCTATATCGACGCGAAATATGAGGTGGTGCTGATCCAGTTGCAGCTGGCGCGCGACCTGGGGCTGCTGGCCGATGGGGACAAGATTTGACCGACACGACGCAAAAGCCTCCGCGCGCCGTCCCCGCCTCCGGAATGAAACCGGTGTTGCGGGCTGTGCCTGTGTCCGGCACTCCTGCAGCGGCACCGGAAGTCATGCCGCCAACCGACACTCCCGCCCCGGCGCCGGCCGCCAAACGGCAGCCAAAGACCCAGCCGCAGGACACCCAGCCTGAAGTCGGCTCGCTGCTTGAAGGCGCTGCAACCCGTATTCAGCACCGTGCCAGCCTGATTGCCACATTGGCCGCCCTGAAGGGCAGCGAAGTACCGGTGAGCGATGTCGCCGCCTTTCTGTGGAGCGAAACCCCAGGCGACCTTTCACTGCATTCGCTGGCAAAGGCGCTGCACACCACTGGCCTGCAGCCGAAGATCCTTGAAAAACAGCCGCTGAGCCCGCCCCTTTGGCCTGCGCTGGCGATCATGTCAGGCGGGCAATGCGTGCTGGTGCTGAGCCAGGCAGACGATGTGCTGACAATCTATGACACTGCTTGTGCGGACAACCGCACCGAGGTGCCGCTCGGTGAATTCAGCCCCTATTTCACCGGCACCGTGCTGTCGGCCCGCCCCTCGCTGAAGCATATGGCGGCAAAACACACGCCGCAGATCGACCCCGGCCACTGGTTCTGGAGCGAATTCCCGAAATACCGCCGCCAAGTTGGCGAAATCATGCTGGGATCGCTGGTCGCCAATATCCTGGCGGTCTCGGTCGCGCTGTTCTCGCTGCAGGTCTATGACCGCGTGGTGCCGCACCAGTCGCAAGCCACTCTGTGGGTGCTCGCAGTCGGTGCCTTCCTGGCCATTGCGCTGGAGGCGATGCTGAAGCTGGCCCGGGCCCGGCTGACCGATGCCGCAGGCCGTCAGATCGAGCTGTCGGTGCAGCACAACCTGATGCGGCGCCTGATCGGCATGCGTTCGGACAAAAAGCCGCTGCCGCCGTCCGGCCTGTTTGCCGCGATGCGCGATTTCGGCTCGGTGCGGGAATTCTTCACCTCCTCCACCATCTCGACCCTGGCCGACATCCCTTTTATCGCCGTTTTCCTGCTGCTGGTGGCCTCGATCGCCGGGCCGGTCGTCTGGGTGATAGTCGCCGGCGGCATCCTGATGCTGCTGCCGGCCTATTTCATGCAGAAGAAGATGATCGCCCTGACCCGCCAAACCCAGGGCGCCAACGCCAAGGCGGGGCGGCTGCTGCATGAGGTGGTGACTGAGCTGGACACGGTGAAAACCCAGCGCGGCGAAGAGCGGGTGCTGCGGCTGTGGGATGAACTGAACACGCTGTCGTCCCATTCAGCGACCGAGCAGCGCAAGCTGTCCAGCGCCCTCACCTATTGGTCGCAGGGGGTTCAGCAAGCGACCTATATCACCGCCGTTGTGCTGGGCACCCTGCTGGTCTTTGCCGGTGATTTCACCGTCGGCACCATCATCGCCACCGGCATCCTGACCAGCCGCACCCTGGCGCCGCTGACCCAGTTCGCTGCCACCCTGGCCCGCTGGAGCAACGTCAAGGCGGCGCTGGAAGGGCTGGACGCCATCGCCAACGCGCCGCAGGAAAAGGAAAAGGAACGCACCTATCTGCGGCGCCAGAAAATCCAGGGCCGTTTTGAGCTGCGCGAGATCCTCTTCCGCTACGAGGATGACGCCGCCCCCACCGTGGATGTGCAGGCCGCCGTCCTCACCCCCGGCCAGCGGGTTGCGGTGCTGGGGGTCAATGGCTCTGGCAAATCAACGCTGCTGAAGCTGTTGTCGGGACTGTATGCGCCCGACCGCGGCCGCATTCTGCTGGACGGCACCGATATGGCCCAGATCGACCCGCGCGACCTGCGGGCGGGCATCGGATACCTCAGCCAGGACGTGCGGCTGTTTGCAGGCTCCTTGCGCGACAACCTCAACCTCAACCAGCTGGAACGCGACGACGACCGGCTGATGGCGGCATTGGAGTTTGCAGGCCTCGGCGCCCATGTGCGCAGCCACCACAAAGGGCTAGACTTGGAGATCAGCGACGGTGGCCATGGCCTGTCGATCGGTCAGCGCCAGTCGATCGGCTGGGCGCGGCTGTGGCTGCAGGACCCCTCGGTGGTGCTGCTGGATGAGCCCACAGCTGCGCTGGATCAGACTCTGGAGCGCACCCTGGTCAGCCGTCTGGAAACCTGGCTGGAAGGCCGCACAGCTGTGATCGCCACCCACCGGATGCCGATTCTGTCGCTGACCAACCGCACCCTGATCCTGCAATCGGGCCGGATGGTCGTCGACGGGCCGCGGGATCAGGTTCTGGCCCATCTGGCCGCCGGAGAAGGCAAATGAACGCGGCACTGCATGACCCTTACGGCAACGCCGAGACCCCGCGCAGCGCCAGCCGCATCATCTATCTGGTGCTTGCCGCCCTGCTGACCTTCCTGATCTGGGCCGCCTTTGCCTCGATCGACGAAATTGTCCGCGGCGAGGGCCAGGTGGTTTCCTCTTCCCGCTCCCAGATTGTGCAGAACCTCGAAGGCGGCATCCTGGCTGAACTCCAGGTGCGCCAAGGCGACATCGTCACCGCCGGCCAGGTGCTGGCCAAGCTGCAGGACACCAAATTCCGCGCCGCGGCCGATGAGCTGCAAAACCAGATCGATGCGCTGGAAATCAAACGCTACCGGCTGGAGGCGCAAATGAAGGGCGCCTTTGAATTTACGGTGCCGGAAATGCTTGCACAGCGCTCCCCCGGCATCCTGTCCTCTGAACGCGGTCTGCTGATTGCCCGCCAAACCGATTTTACCAGCCGCCGTGACAGCGCCAAGCAGATCCTGGACCAGCAGAATGCTGAGCTGGCCAATATGGAGCAGCTCTACAAGCAGAAGATCGTGGCCCTGATCGAAGTGAACAAGGCCCGCAAACTGACCACTGACGCCCGCGCCAAATACAACGAGATCGGCACCCAGGCAGAATTGGAACAAGCCGAGGAATACTCCCGGACCTTGCGCGAACTGACCACCCTGCGCCAGGAACAGCGGCTGGCGGTGGATCAGCTGAATCGCACCATCATCACCTCGCCGATGGCCGGCATCGTCAACAGCCTTTCTGTCACAACCATCGGCGGTGTGATCCGCCCTGGCGAAGAAATTCTGGAGATTATCCCGCTGGGTGAAGAGCTGTTTGTGGAAGCCCGTATCAAACCTGAAAATATCGCCAGTGTGCAGCCGGGCCAGGGCGCTACAATCAAGCTTTCTGCCTATGACTACACCATCTACGGCTCCCTGCGCGGCAAGGTGGATTTTGTCTCTGCCGACACTTTCGAGGACGAGCGCAATCCGCGCGCCGACCCCTATTACCGGGTGACGGTGCGGGTCGATAAATCTGGTTTTTCCGAGCGCCAGCAAGCCATTGAGATCCGACCAGGGATGCGGGCAACCGCAGAACTGCAGACCGGTGCTAAGACCGTGCTGCAATACCTCCTGAAACCGCTGTACAAGACCCGCGAGGCCCTGCGAGAGCCTTGAAGAAAGGTATTCGCCTGCCCCAAGGTCTGGCGGCAGGTGGAAAACTGTCCATTGGCCGGCCCGGGGCCCTTAGCCCGCCCGCTGCATCAGATCCCGCAGCGTCGAGTCCAGCGCCGTTCCAATCGACACCCGGCGGCTGCCCATCGCGGCTTTGGCCGAAATCACCGAAACCAGCCGCGGCGGCAATCCCGGGCGCATTTCCAGCACCGGCGAGCCTGAAGCGCCGAATTCCACCAGGCAGGACATCACCAATGTCCGGCTCTGCCGCGCCAGGACGCTGCAGGATGACTCCAGATTGGGCCGGTTTGCATGCCTGCGGGTATAGGACAGGACCCCCAGGATATCCCCCCGAGCTGCGCCGCTGGACATTGTCAACGGCTGAACCTGGCTGCGGCTGATCGGCCGGTCAAGTTTCAGCACCGCCAGATCGCTGCCGATCTGATGGGTGCCTGCCGGCCGGTACCGGTACTGCGGGTGCATTACCGCTTTCACCACTTGCCGCAGGGCCACGGCCTGCCCCCCGGACAGCCCCGCTTCGAAACTGATCGTGGACGGGTCAACCCGCGCGCCCGTCCTGGGTTCGAACAGGCAATGCGCCGCCGTCAGCACCAGGTCCGGTGCCACCAGCGCCCCGGTGCACATGTTTACATTGGAGATATTCAGCCGTCCGACGGCCTCCCACCCTTCTATAGATCTGACGTTCGTCCGCGACTCATCCGCAGCCCCGTCAACGGGCATGCCCAACGACAGGCACGCCGCAATTGCAGCAATTAGAAGTCTCATTATCCACTCCAACGTCCCACAAACGCATCGTCATTCAGGCGTGCGGCTGGAATGAGGCCCAATATCGCCAGGCTGCGACGGATTCATGGACAGAATGTGGCGGCGTTAACAATTCCCTAACCCCCCGGTTATTGGTGCTTAACCATGGCAAAAAAGCCCCCCGCAGCGCCAGGAAAAGTGAACAATGCGTTAACATTTATTCCAAACCATCAACAAACAAGGAGAAATTCGCAATCGCACGCGCGCACGCGATCCCTGAACCCGGCAATTCCCCCCCGATTCGAAGCTCCCGCTTTTGTGATGCGTTAACATTTTCCGCACTTTCGAAGCCGAACGGTGCAGCGACTGCATCGGCTTGCTGGCTGCGCTGCCGCCCAAATGGTTAACGCGCGCGGTCCGGAACTGCGGCCGTCTGCCCAATCATTTTTGTGAGCATATGGAGAATTAACGGATGAAAAATCTATCCGGCGCTGTGCTGTTGTGTATGTCAAATCCAGCATCCACCGCCAGGAGGATGCGTTCCGGAAGTCGCAAATTTTGAAATGCTTCGTTCCTTGAAATTGGATCAAAAGCTGCCGATGCTTGTCATCGGGACCGCACTCACTCTGACAATTGTCCTGGTTGCGTTTAGAGGCAGCGACTTCCGGCGCTGTATTGTTCACGATTCCGAACGGTTCATGCAATCCATGATTCAGAACCGCGAGCCAGCGCTGCAGCCTTTTCGTCCATCGAAGCCGCGATTCTGACAAATGCCTCAGTCCCGTTGACGCCAAAACAATAAAAGAGCCGGGCGCAACCTGGGGCACCCGTGGAGGGTCCGGTCAGAAAGAGGTTCAAAACCTTTAGACCCCATGATCGGTTTCTGAACAAACCGGGTCAGCGGCCTCTCCCGCGGCATTCTCCGTTCGAGGGTTGCGCCCGGTTGGCGGGTGCCGTGCCTCAAGACTGGGGGAAAGAGCACATGCTGGATAGCACGTTCATCGGGCTGGATGTCCACAAGGCGACAATCTCGGTTGCGATTGCAGAGAGCGTACGGGGCGGAAAGGTACGCCACCTGGGGGCGGTGCCGGACCGCCCTGATCAGCTCCGCAAACTGGTCAAAAGCCGGCGACCAAGGGGGCACGGTTGCATTTCTGCTATGAAGCAGGCCCCTGCCGCTTCGCCCTATGATGTTCACTTCGAACGCAACCACCCGGCTGTCAAAAAATGGTGGTGGAGCATTTTGGGCAATATGACATCTTCCTGATCAGCCCGATTAGAGAAGTGATCTTTTCTGTTGCCAAGGACAGCTGACTACACGACGAAGATGATTACCGGCCCGCCTAAGAATTCTGGCTTAGCAAAAACGTTCCAACCGGCTGCGGCTGGTGAGATGGTCAGTTTTTGTTTCTCCGGCCTCGCAACCTATGAGCCCAGTACCAGTGCTCCAGCGGCATTCGCAGCTGCCCGTATCATGGACAGTGGCGGGCGCTACATCGGTGTTTTTGCACCGCAAGTCGCAGTTGGCGACATCTCCGTACTTATCTACAGTTTTGCCGGGGATCTGTATACACTGGACGCTTACCTGACCGGCCAGGACCTCAAGGCCCGGACCGATGGCAGGGAAATTTCCGCAGCTTCAATACCGGTAGCCATTCGCAATCTCCAATGGGGACTGGTGGCAGCGTTTGACCGGGCCGAAAATCTGACCCCGGCTGAAACGCTGCGGCGGATTACGATCTTGAGGTCCCTGATCTGTGCCGCTGTGGTTTCATTGGCGGGCTGGCTGTTTGCGCGTTCGGCCTCCAGACCGATCGATCATTTATGCGCGCGTTCCGCCAGCGCCTTCGTCAGCTCGGCAAGAATGCCTTCCTTGCCGAACAGGTCGCAGGCCGAGCGGCCTTCCATCAGCCGGTCTAACAGGTCTTTGTCGATACACATACGCGGGTCTCCTGACAGAGCAGTTTCCACTGCCCGAGCACGAAAGTCAGGATAGTCAACAGCGATGCGGGCAAACTGTATCCTGCAGACCGAGCAAATCTGCTGCACACCTCCGGACTGTGCCGATCAGGCGAGCGCGGCCGTCCTTACAGAAGCAGTCCTGCCTGAATTGCAGGCCATCCTCCTCGCTCCAGCAGGGCTGGTAGAACCGGTTCCGATCCGATCACGCCCCGAAATGCACAAACTTGCCAAATTGGGCGGCCACAGCACAACTCAGCGCAATTAGCCGAACCTCTGTCCACAGCCTTGGTGTTCTTAAGTCAAATTCGTGATGATAATTAACCTATGCGATAGCCGTTCTGTGTTACGTTACCGTTATACGAGTAGGCCCGGATGCGCACCCCCCGGGTAAAACGTGTTTCACAAGGGGAACAGAATGAGAAATGCTAGTTTTCCGGACATGACAGCCCCAACGGCCTTGCAGCCGGTCATACTCAACATCCTGTCTGTGGATGATGATGAAATCGACAGGCTGCGCTTGAACAAATTATGCCGTAAAGCCGGAATGAAGGCTGAGTTCTTCGAAGCTGCCAACCTCGAAGAAATGCGCCAGCAGCTGGAGGTAGAGCAATTTGATCTGGTGTTTCTGGATCATAATCTTGGCATGGACACCGGGCTTGACGCACTCAAAATCCTGCTGACGCATGAAGAGCAAGTCCAGGCCGTGCCGATCATGCTGACGAGCATGACAAACTATCAAATTGCCGTTGAAGCCATGCGCCGCGGCTGCGCCGACTACATTGTCAAGGAAGAACTGTCCGCCGACACACTGATCAAATCCATCGCCTCCGCAATCGAACGGCGGGCGCTTTACGGCCAACTCAGCAGCGCGCGCACAACTGAAAAAGAATTCAGGCGGATCTTCAAGCGGTTCATTGTCGGCTGCGGGCCTGACCTTCGGCTGCTGCTGAGCCGCACGCTTGCCGGTGTCCGTATGGTCAAGACACAAGCCCGGCAGGATGACACTGTGCCATCCGCCATTTTATCCGACGTTTCACTGCTTGAGCGAAGCTGCAAGGATCTGGTTGTTTTTATGGACGACCTGGAAAGCGTCATCTCAGACACGCAGGAAATTACTGCAAAAGTGAATCCCAAGCTCCTCCAATAACTTCCTGCTTCGCCGGTCTGGTGCAGAAGAACTTTGGACATGTCCCTGGCGCCCATGAAACTGAAGGTCAGAGTTGTGAAAACTGTTATTTGTGCCATACGGGGCACCCGCGCGCGATATTCCGTTAACGGCCGCCCCGGTTCAAGACGCCGGTTTCACGGCCTGGCGGTTCATCGGACACGGGGTACTGGCCGGTTTCATCCCGAATGTAAGCAACCCGTTTCCACGGCTCCGGGAGAGGGACGGGCTGTCATCGGCACCCGTCCGGCCGTTGCCAAAATTGGCTCCAGCCATGTCAACGGCGAACAAGCAGCTTTTCTAAGCGGTTCCGGAAATAAACCGATACTCCTGCAAACTGATAAAACCTTCACCGGCCCGCCCGGAACGCGGGAGCAGGGCCGGTTTGGCCCACTCTCCTCCACAGGGGTATGGCACAATGCCCTGTATAAGGAAGCTTTGCGGAGCCCAAGCAGGCTAGCCGACGTTCCCTCTATTTCCAGACGCGCTGTAAACTGGCGCAGCAAAACAGCAGCATCTGATGCCCTCTGGCAGGCTGCGGACCTGCGCAGCATCCCTACGGGCTTGCATTGCAGGACCACCTCATTCCCCCAGGCTGTAACCAGTACCGACTTGGAGCAGGCGGCAAGATACTGCCGCGCTGCAAAGAAGGGCATCTTAAGAAAATCCGCAATGATGCCCTGCCTCACCCCAATCGGTCCAACAGAGCCTGCAGCACCGTGGAGCCGCCGCAGGAAGCGCATACAAAGGATACGCCAGCATGATTTCCATTCCCCAAACCGCCGAACGCCCAGCCCTGAACATTATCCTTGTTGAAGACGACGACGGTGACGCAAAAGCCCTGCACCGCGCGTTCAACCGGGCCCGGATTGCCAACCCGATCAAACGGTTCGTGGACGGGGTCGAGGCCCTGGCGTTCCTGCGCGGCGAACTGCACCAGGTTCCGCCACCCAATTTTGTCGTGCTGAGCGATATCAATATGCCCCGCAAGAACGGGATTGAGCTTCTGAAGGAAATCCGCGCAGACCCGGTGCTGCACAAGGTCCTTTTTATCGTGCTTACAACTTCGGCCGACGAACGGGATATTTCCGCCGCCTACGCGAACAATGTCGCCGGATATATCCTCAAATCCAAGGCAGGCGACATGTTTGTCGACTTGATGGCAACCCTGAACAATTACTGGCGCATTGTAGAACTGCCCGATATCCACATCAGAAAGGTGTCCGATGACGGTCCTGAACATCCTGATCATTGATGACGATGCCGGTGACCGGAAACTGGCGCGCAGACTGCTGCAGAACCTGTATCCGGATGCCAATGTGATTGAGGCCGACTGCGGAAAGGACGCCATGTCTCACTCCGGTCTTCCGGTGGATGTGATCCTGCTGGACTACCTCCTGCCGGATGGCACGGGGCTCGACCTGATTGCGCAGCTGACCGAAACCTGGCCGCGGGCGGTTTTGTTCATGACGACCGGTCAGGGCGATGAGGAAATCGCCAAAAGTGTCATTCTGGCCGGCGCCAGTGATTACATCCCCAAATCAGCAATCACTTCCGAAGCCCTGAGACGGATGATCACGAACGGGCAGAAGGTTGCCGAGATGCGCTGGCGGATCCAGGAACAGCAGAACGAGCTGCGCCTTTTCTCCGATGTGCTGGTACATGACATGCGGGCGCCGATCCGGGCCATAAAATTTCTCAGCGACCAGATACACGAGGATTACCAAAACGGCGATCTTGAGGAGGTGGCCCGGCAGTTTGAACTAATGAAAAAATCGGTGCGCAAAACATCTGAACTGATCGAAGGGCTGGCCTCCCATATAAATCCGCACAGCAATGGCAAACCTGCCTATGTGACTGTCGAAAGCCTGTTTGACAGCCTGCGGGCAGTCATGGCGCAGGACCTTGCGGAATCCGGCGCCCGGATAGAATGGCATTCCGGCGGGCTGGCTGGCTTGTGTTTCCCGCCGGACATCGTGCAATTGCTGCAAAACCTCATCGGCAACGCAATCAAATACAGCGGCGGCAAAACCGCCGAGATTTCCGTAACGGCGGAACCCGCCGGGCCTGGATTGATGATATCCGTGGCGGACAATGGTATCGGCGTTCCGGCGCAATACCGGGACAAGATCTTTGAGCCCTTCAAGCGTCTGCAGCGTGGCAGTGATCAGCCAGGCAGTGGTCTGGGTCTGGCGACCTGCGCCAAAATTGCCAAGCGTCACAACGGGTCGATCTGGTGCGAGCCGCAAGCGGACACGGGCACCACAATCCGCTTCACAATCTGCCTTGAGGCTGGGCAAGCACGGGAAACGGCCTGAGAGCAGGACTGCTCCCTACTACGGCAGACAGTGGTGCTCTTGGCGGAGGACGGTCTTAGCCTGTAAAAGCGATCCAAGTTGAGTGAGAAACTCCAGGTGGAACACAGACACGACAAGGTGTGTGCCCTTGCTTAAGAAACGAATTCCGGATGAGCCGACAGCCTGCTTACTGACATTGGCAGGAAGGCCAGGGGCGCAACGCGGCTTACCAGTCGACGCAAAAGCGCCATCGTATCAGCCGACTCTTCGCGATTGCACTAATTATCAGGATACTAGTCGCCTGCGGCGGTCTTGATCAGTGCCGCGAGGCAAAAGGATCTGCATGCCGTCCTTGAGTGTTTCAAATTGAAAGTTCCTGCATCCTTGGCCTGAGGCGTCCTTGGACGATGACTTCAGCAGAGTCCGGCGGTTGGTGTGATTTCCTCCGTTAATCCGGGCTGGGTGCAGCCTCCGCAAAGCGAAGCGCGGCCCGTGCGGGCTGGTTGACGGTCACAGTTTCTGTTCGGCTAAGGTTGAGCGTGTCCGACCTTTTGTGTATGATTGACCCGGTTCATGCTTCACCGAAAGGAAGCATGAATGAGCATCTCGAAAGAAATCCTGGACGAATTACTGAAGGACGTGGAGCGCCTGAAGACTTGCTCGGCGATGCCAGGCTGATGAAAGAGCTGAAGATCAAGCTCATGGAGCGGATGCTGGGTGCCGAGCTGACAGCGCGTCTGGGTTATGAAGAAGGCGAGGACGCGCCTTCCGGTCAGAGCAACCGGCGCAACGGCACGTCGACCAAGGTTCTGAAAGGCCAGGACGGGGAGATGCCGGTTGCGATCCCGCGGGACCGTATCAGCAGCTTCGAGCCCGAGCTGGTGAGGAAGGAGCAGACCCGGATCGATGGGATCGATGATAAGATCGTCGGGCTCTACGCCGCCGGTCTGACGGTGCGGGACCTCCAGGCCCATCTGCTTGATCTTTAGTCTCGCCCGACCTGATCAGCCGCGTCACCGATGCGGTGCTGGACGAAGTCAGGGAATGGCAGAGCCGCGCCCTGGACCGGATGTATCCCATCGTGATCTTCGACGCGCTGCAGGTGAAGATCCGTGATGTTGACAGCCAGACGGTCAAGAACAAGGCCGTCTACGTCGCTCTCGGCGTCACCCGCGATGGGAGCCTCGAGGTTCTGGGCCTGTTGATCGCCGAGAACGACGGCGCCAAATTCTGGCTGTCGGTGATGAACGAGCTGAAAAACCGAGGCGTCCAAGACGTCCTGATCGCTGTCGTGGACGGGCTGAAAGGCTTTCCCGGGGAGTGTCCTGAAGCCTGTGTATCTGGCACCAGGAAGATCAACCATGGCCAGGGACAGCCCATCAGAAACGTCAGCGCTGCGCGCGCATTTGCCGGAGATGCCCGGAACCCACTTGCCGGCCGGGATGCCCGGGTTGCCCGGCCGCCTTACAGGGCTGGATGCCGGCCAGCTCAGCAATGCCGGGGTGCACCGCCGCGGCAGGCTGATCCCGTGGATCAGGGCCGCGCCAGGACCGGAAATGTGCCAGCAACGACGCTTTGACCTCCGGAACATGTGCCCTGATCAGATCGGCCGCCTGGCCGGCATCCCCCATTTCGCAGGCCGCCAGGACTTCGAGATGCTCGCGCTCCGCGCGCTCCATGCCGTCGCTCATGACCAGCTGCGCACGGATATAGCGGTCAATCCGGTCCATTGCGCCGCGGGCCGCTTCGCGGAAAAAGCTCAGCGCGCTGACACGGTACTGCGCGTCGTGGAATTCCCGGTTCAGGACACCCCACTCCATCGGGTTCTTGCACCCTGCAAAAGCCTCGCAATGCATCCGCGCTCCGGGGCCAGTTGCGCCTGTGACATCCGCGGCACCGCATCGCGGATGATCTCCGGCTCCAAAAGCGCGGAAATCGAATATTTCCGCCGCCTCATCCGCCGACAACCCGGCCACAACCGCGTCTTTGAAGCGCAGGGTCTTGACCACCCCGTACTCCTCCAGCCTTGAGATTGCGTCCCGTACCGGGATCCGGCTGGTGTTGAAGCGGCGTGCAATTTCCTCCTGCCGCAGCGGTTCGCCCTCTTCCAGCCGGCCGTCGATGATTGCCGTGCGCAAGGCCTCAAACACCGCCGCGGCAGCCGAAGCCGCTTTTCAAGTATCAACCGGGTCCAGGTTCATCGGAATGCGTCTCCTTTCGGTCAGATGTATGTGAACCTGCCCGCCCGGAAAAGCGGATTGACTGTAAGCCCGGGTTTACTGCCCTGCCGACGGCTTCCCCGTCACACTTCCAGCGACACCCACAGCACCCTGGCGTCTTCTTCGCTGACCGACACACAGCCGTGGCCCATACCGCTGTCATAATAAACAGAATCCCCCGTCCCCATTCGAAGCGGCCGGTAGTGTTCTGTGTAGAGTATCAACTCGCCGCTCAGCACAAACATGAACTCTTCGCCCTGATGGCGGACCCAATTGTCGAACTCCGTCACATCCCGCGCCTTGATGGTGCTGATATAAGGCACCATGCGCTTGCTGGTCAGCTCGCTGCACAGCAGTTCATGATCATAGGTCGACGTTTCCTTGTGTTCGCCGAGCCCGGTACGGGTGAAGTCCCGGCGGCCTGTGACGCCGCTTTGCCCTGATTGCACAAACAGCTGAGGCGTTTCCAGCTCCAGCGTCTGCATCAAGCGGCGGATAATCTCGAAACTGGGCCGGGTCTGGTTGTTCTCGATCTTCGACAGCGTCGACCGGCCAATGGCCGCAGCGCGCGCCGCTTCCTCCAGCGTCAGCCCCTTGTCCTTGCGGGCATCGCGAATCATTTTTCCCAGGACTTCCCCGTCCGGGGCTTCCACGGCTTCCGGGCCGAGTCCTGTTTCCTCTGAGGGAATTGGTTCCATTTCCACGATTTCTCCTGATCCGGAAACAGCTTAACTTTGATGTATTCGCTGGTCAAAATTTCCATGATCGCACTTTATGTTTGCAATAAGGGAAAAGTTTCCTATAGGAGACGAAGCGTCGTATACGACTAAACACGTGCCGGGTTTGGGCCGCATTTCGTAGGAGAGTTCACATGAGCGCATATGATCTGATCGTGATCGGGGCTGGTCCGGGCGGATATGTCGCAGCAATCCGTGCTGCGCAGCTGGGCATGAAGGTTGCCTGCGTCGAAGGCCGCGGTGCTCTCGGCGGCACCTGCCTCAACGTCGGCTGCATCCCCTCCAAGGCGCTTCTGACCTCCTCGGCCAAATACGCCGAACTCTCACATATCTCCGCACATGGCATTGCCGTTGAAGGTGCCAGCCTGGATCTGGGCGTGCTGATGGCACGCAAGAACAAGATCGTCGGCGACCTGACCAAGGGCATCGGCTTCCTGTTCAAGAAGAACGGTGTCGACCATATCGAAGGCTGGGCCAGCATTCCCGCTCCCGGCCAGGTGCAGGTGGGCGAAGACAGCTACACCGCGAAGAACATCCTGATGGCCACCGGCTCGGAACCCGCCACCCTCCCCGGCGTGGAAATCGACGAGGTGGACGTGCTGAGCAGCACCGGTGCGCTGGCCCTCAAAGCCGTGCCAGAGCATCTGGTGGTGATCGGCGCCGGCGTGATCGGGCTTGAGCTTGGCCAGGTCTGGTCACGCCTCGGATCCAAGGTGACGGTTGTTGAATACCTCGACCGCATCCTGCCCGGCATCGACGGCGAGATCGCCAAGCTATCCCAGCGGGCGCTGAGCAAGCGCGGTCTGAAGTTTCAGCTGGGCCGCGCACTGAAAACCATCGAGAAGGGCACAAACGGCCTGACACTGACGCTGGACCGCGTGGGCAAGGACAAGGTAGAGCAGATCGAGGCGGAGAAGGTGCTGATCGCCATCGGCCGCCGCCCGGTGACCCGCGGCCTGGGGCTTGAGGATCTGGGTGTTTCCATCAACGCCCGCGGCTTCATTGAAGTGGATGAGCGCTTCTCCACCTCTGTCCCCGGCATCTTTGCCATCGGCGACTGCGTGCCTGGCCCGATGCTGGCGCACAAGGCCGAGGAAGACGGCGTCGCCTGCGTGGAGATGCTGGCAGGCGAACACGGCCATGTGGATTACAACACCGTGCCGGGCGTTGTGTACACAGATCCGGAGGTCGCTTCGGTCGGCCAGACCGAAGAAGCCTTGAAAGAGGCCGGTGCCGAATACATCTCCGGCAAGTTTGCCTTCATGGCCAACTCCCGCGCCCGCTCCACTGGCGAGACCGACGGCGCTGTCAAAGTGCTTGCCACACCCGAAGGCAAGATCCTCGGCGCCCATATCTGCGGTGCGCATGGCGGTGATTTAATTGCAGAATTGGTGCTTGCCATGACCAAAGGTGCTACTATCGAGGAAGTTGCACGAACCTGCCATGCGCATCCTGCGATGGGTGAGGCGGTGAAAGAAGCCTGCCTTGACGCACTCGGCCGCGCCATTCACGCCTGATCTGGAGGGAGCTGCCAGATGACGATCCAGCTAAGACCCCGCCACCCGGAAAAGGCCCACAAGGCTGACACCGCCATCCCCCGCAAACCCCGGTGGATCCGCAAGAAGAAGATCGAAAGCGCCGAGTATTACGAGACCCGCAAGCTGATGCGGCAGCATGATCTGGCGACCGTCTGCGAGGAGGCCGCCTGCCCCAACATCGGCGAATGCTGGTCCAAGCGCCACGCCACCATGATGATCATGGGCGAGGTCTGCACCCGCGGCTGTTCCTTCTGCAACGTGACCACCGGAAGGCCGGACACGCTGGACGCGTTTGAACCGGGCCGGGTTGCGGCTGCGGTGAAAAAGCTGGGCCTGCGCCATGTGGTGATCACCTCCGTCGACCGCGACGATCTGGCGGACGGCGGCGCAGAGCATATTGCCCAGACCATCCGCGCCACCCGCCACCAGAACTCCGGCACCACAATCGAGGTTCTGACCCCGGATTTCCTGGGCAAGGGCGACGCCGCGCAGGCCGTGTTTGAGGCGGCCCCGGATGTCTTCAACCACAACCTGGAAACTGTGCCGCGCCTTTACCCGCGCGTCCGTCCCGGTGCGCGCTACTATACTTCGCTGCGGCTGCTGGACGACGCCAAACGCGCCAACCCGCAGCTGTTCACCAAATCCGGCATCATGGTCGGCCTGGGCGAAACTCTGGACGATGTGCGCCAGGTGATGGATGATCTGCGGGCGGCACAGGTAGACTTCCTGACTGTGGGCCAGTATCTGCAGCCCACACCCAAGCACCACCGGATCGACCGTTTCTGGTCGCCGGAAGAATTCGCGCAGCTGGAACAGATCGCCCGGTCCAAGGGCTTTCTTCACGTGTCAGCCACCCCGCTGACCCGTTCCTCGTTCCACGCGGATGAAGATTTTGCCGCCCTGAAAGAGGCCCGTCAGATGGCCTTGGCGAAGGGCATTCAACCTTAACGCAAGCGGGAGGAGACCCATGGAAGCGTTAAATTCAATCGTAGGAGCCATCAATGGCGTAGTATGGGGGCCGCTGATGCTGGTCCTCATTCTGGGCGTTGGCTTCTTCCTTCAGGTCGGCTTGAAGTTCATGCCGATACGGAAACTGGGCATGGGCTTTGGCCTGATGTTCAAGGGCCGTGAAGGCACTGGCGAAGGCCAGATCACCCCGTTCAACGCGCTGATGACCGCCCTGTCGGCCACCATCGGCACCGGCAACATCGCCGGTGTTGCCACCGCCGTGTTCCTCGGCGGCCCCGGTGCGCTGTTTTGGATGTGGATGACCGCGCTGGTCGGCATGGCCACCAAATATTCCGAAGCCGTCTGCGCCGTGAAATTCCGCGAACGCGACGAAGAAGGAAACTATGTCGGCGGCCCGATGTATTACATCAAGAACGGCCTCGGCGCGAAATGGGCCTGGCTGGGCGTTGCCTTTGCCGTGTTCGGCTCCATCGCAGCCTTCGGCATCGGCAACGGCGTGCAGGCCAATGGTGTGGCGCAGGTGCTGGAGACCAACTTCGGCTTCAACCCCTCGATCACCGGTATCGTGCTGATGGTGCTGACCGGCGCCGTGATCCTGGGCGGCATCACCCGCATCGGCGCGGTGGCCGGCAAGCTGGTGCCGTTCATGGCGGTCAGCTACATCGCCGCCGGCCTGATCGTGCTGGTCATCAATGCAGACGCCATCGGTGCTGCCTTCGGACTGGTGTTCACCCATGCTTTCACCCCCTCCGCAGCCGAAGGCGGCTTTGCCGGTGCGGCAGTCTGGGCGGCGATCCGCTTTGGCGTGGCGCGCGGCGTTTTCTCCAACGAGGCAGGCCTCGGCTCTGCCCCGATCGCCCACGCGGCAGCGAATACCAAAGGCCCGGTCAACCAGGGCCTGATCGCGATGCTGGGCACCTTCATCGACACCATCATCGTCTGCTCGATCACCGGCCTGGCGATTATCGCCTCCGGCGCCTGGACCTCAGGCGAATCCGGGGCCGCGCTGACCTCGCTGGCGTTTGAGACCTCGCTGCCCGGCTTCGGCGGCTACCTGATCGCCATCGCCCTGTCGATCTTTGCCTTCACCACCATCCTGGGCTGGTCCTACTATGGCGAGAAGTGCATGGAATTCCTGTTCGGCGTGAAGGTCATGCTGCCCTACCGCATCCTGTGGATCATCGCGATCTACTTCGGAGCCACCGCTGACCTCGGCTTTATCTGGCTGCTGGCGGATACGCTGAACGCAATGATGGCCATCCCGAACCTGATCGCCTTGGCGCTGCTAAGCCCGATCGTCTTCAAGGTGACGAAACAGTTCTTTGCCACCGGTGGCAAGTCGGAAGAAGCCGGCCACGCTGCCGAATAAGCTCTCCGGGAGGGCGCCCGCCGTGCCCTCCCCCACCCCGAAACCAGAATAATTCAAAGGCTGCACAGGATGACCGACGCCCCACAACGCACCCCGCTTTATGACCTGCACGTAGATCTTGGCGGCAAGATGGTCGATTTCGCCGGCTGGGAAATGCCGGTGCAGTATCCCATGGGCATCATGGGCGAGCACAAGCAGTGCCGCGAAAAGGCTGCGCTGTTCGACGTCTCCCACATGGGCCAGGTGATCCTGCGCGGCGAAAACGTGGGCGAGAAGCTGGAAACGCTCTGCCCGCAGGCTTTTGCCACTCTGAAAGAAGGCAAGGCGCGCTACGGTTTTTTCACCAATAACGACGGCGGCATCATGGACGATCTGATCGTCTCCAACGCCGGCGACCATTATTTCGTCGTGGTGAACGCGGCGCTGCGCCATCAGGACATCCCGCACATGCAGGCCAACCTGGAAGGTGTCGAAGTGACCGAGATCTTCGACCGCGCGCTGGTGGCCGTGCAAGGCCCCAAGGCCGAAGACGTGGTGGGCGCACTTTGCCCTGCCGCCCGTGATCTGAAGTTCATGGAAACAACCGTGGCGGACATCGGTGGCGTTGAATGCCGCGTCTCGCGCCTTGGCTACACCGGCGAGGACGGCTACGAGATCTCGATCCCGGAAGCCGACGCCATCCGCGTCTCCAAACAGTTCCTGGCGCATGACGACTGCGAACCCGCAGGCCTCGGCGCCCGCGACAGCTTGCGCCTTGAGGCCGGTCTCTGCCTCTATGGCAACGACATCGACCAATCGACCTCACCGATCGAAGCATCGCTTTCCTGGGCGATCCAGAAGCGCCGCAAAGAAGACGGCAGCTTCCCCGGCGCCGCCCGCATCCAGAAGGAACTGGCCGAAGGCACCGCCAAAAAGCTGGTTGGCATCAAGCCCGAAGGCCGCGCTCCCGCCCGCCAGGGTGTGGAAGTTCAAAGTGAAAGCGGCGACACCCTCGGCGCCATCACCTCGGGCAGCTTCGGCCCCACCGTCGGCGGTCCGGTCGCCATGGGCTATGTTGCGGCAGATTACAGCGCGGCAGGCACCAAGGTGAACCTCATCATCCGGGGCAAGGCGCAGCCGGCTGAAATCGTTGCCCTGCCCTTCATCGCACACAATTACAAACGCTAAGACATCATCAGGAGAGTCAAAATGGCCACCTATTATTCCGAAGACCATGAATGGATCACCGTTGAAGGCGATGTGGCAACCTTGGGCATCACCCAGCACGCCGCCGACCAGCTGGGCGAAGTTGTCTTTGTCGAACAGCGCGAAACCGGTGACGAGTTCGAAAAAGGCGGCGAGATCGGGGTGATCGAGTCCGTGAAAGCGGCTTCCGAAATCTACGCCCCGCTGGACGGCGAAGTGGTCGAGGTGAACGAAGCCCTGGCCGACAACCCCGGCGCCCTGAACGAAAGCCCGGAAGGCGACGCCTGGATCTACAAGATCAAACTGTCGGACGCCTCCCAGCTGGACGATCTGATGGATCTGGACGGCTACAAAGCCCTGATCGGTTAAGCACTCTTCCCCGCCGGGACCGCCTGGCGGGGTCCATTGCCCCAGACAAGGACCCATAGACATGGCCTTTAAACTCACCGATTACGAAGCCTACGACTTCGCCAACCGGCGCCACATCGGCCCCTCTCCGCGCGAGATGGCCGACATGCTGCAGGTGATCGGCTTCAAAACCCTGGACGAGCTGATCGACGCCACCGTGCCGCCCGCCATCCGCCAGAAAGAGGCGCTGGACTGGGGTCCGGCGATGACCGAGCGCGACGCGCTGTTCCACATGAAAGAAGTCGCCTCCAAGAACAAGGTGCTGACCTCGCTGATCGGCCAGGGCTACTATGGCACCACCACCCCGGCGCCGATCCTGCGCAACATCCTGGAAAACCCGGCCTGGTACACCGCCTATACTCCTTATCAGCCGGAAATTTCCCAAGGCCGTCTTGAGGCACTGCTGAACTTCCAGACCATGGTCAGCGACCTTACCGGCCTGGACATTGCCAACGCGTCGCTGCTGGACGAAGCCACCGCCGCCGCCGAAGCCATGGCGATGGCGCACCGCGGTTCGCGCTCCAAGGCGAACAATGCTGCCTTCTTTGTCGACAAGAACTGCCACCCGCAGACCGTCGCTGTGATCCAGACCCGCGCCGAGCCGCTGGGCATCGACGTGGTAGTTGCCGATCCCGATGACCTGGACCCGGGCGCAGTCTTTGGCGCGATCTTCCAGTATCCGGGCACTCACGGCCATGTGCGCGATTTCACATCGGAAATCGAAGCCATTCATGAGCATAAGGGCATTGCTGTTGTCGCCGCCGACATCCTGTCGCTGGCGCTGCTGAAGTCGCCCGGTGAAATGGGCGCCGACATCGCCATCGGCTCAACCCAGCGCTTTGGCGTTCCGATGGGCTATGGCGGCCCGCACGCGGCCTATATGGCGACCACCGACAAACTGAAACGCGCCATGCCCGGCCGCATCATCGGCGTCTCGGTCGATGCCCGCGGCAACAAGGCCTACCGTCTGGCGCTGCAGACCCGCGAACAGCACATCCGCCGCGAAAAAGCCAACTCCAACGTCTGTACCGCACAGGCGCTGCTGGCGGTCATCGCGTCGATGTATGCGGTCTACCACGGCCCCGACGGCATCAAGGCGATTGCCCAGTCGGTGCACCGTAAAACCTCGCGCCTGGCTGCCGGCTTGGAAGAGCACGGCTTCAAGGTGGAACCGGAAGTCTTCTTCGACACCATTACTGTCGAGGTCGGCCCGCTGCAGAAAACCGTGATGGAAGCAGCCGTTGCCCGCGGTGTGAACCTGCGCAAAGTGGGTGAAGACCGTATCGGTGTTTCGCTGGACGAACAGACCCGGGCTGAGACCATCGAAGCCGTCTGGGGTGCCTTCGGCATTGCCAAGAAAGACGACAGCGTCAAGAACCGCGCCTACCGCCTGCCCGACTACGCGCTGCGTGAAAGCGAGTATCTGACCCACCCGATTTTCCACAAGAACCGGGCCGAGGCAGAGATCACCCGCTATATGCGCCGCTTGGCCGACCGCGACCTGGCGCTGGACCGGGCGATGATCCCGCTGGGCTCCTGCACCATGAAGCTGAACGCCACCATCGAGATGATCCCGGTCACCTGGCCGGAATTCGGCAACCTGCACCCCTTCTGCCCGGAAGACCAGGCGCAGGGCTATCACCAGATGATTAACGATCTGAATGTCAAGCTGTGCCAGATCACCGGCTATGACGCAATCTCCCAGCAGCCGAACTCCGGTGCGCAGGGCGAATACGCAGGGCTTCTGACCATCCGCAACTACCATGCGGCCCGGGGCGAAGCGCATCGCAACATCTGCTTGATCCCGACCTCGGCGCACGGCACCAACCCGGCGTCGGCACAGATGGTGGGCTACAAGGTGATCCCGGTGAAGGCAGACGACAAAGGCAACATCGACACCGCCGACTTCCGTGCCAAAGCCGAGCAGCACAGCGATAATCTTGCGGCCTGCATGATCACCTACCCGTCGACCCATGGTGTATTTGAAACCACCGTGCAGGAAGTCTGCCAGATCACCCATGATCACGGCGGCCAGGTCTATATCGACGGCGCCAACATGAACGCCATGGTGGGTCTGTCGCGCCCCGGCGACATCGGCGGCGACGTCAGCCACCTGAATCTTCACAAGACCTTCTGCATTCCGCATGGCGGCGGCGGCCCCGGCATGGGTCCGATCGGCGTCAAGGCGCATTTGACCGAGCACCTGCCGGGCCACCCGGAATACGGCACTGCCGTGGGTCCGGTCTCGGCGGCTCCGTTCGGCTCGCCGTCGATCCTGCCGGTCAGTTGGGCCTACTGCCTGCTGATGGGCGGTGCAGGCCTCACCCAGGCGACCAGAGTGGCGATCCTCAACGCCAACTACATCGCCGCGCGCCTCAAGGATGCCTACAAGATCCTCTACACCTCGGAAACGGGTCGTGTGGCGCATGAATGCATCCTGGACACCCGTCCGCTGGCGGATGACGGCGGCGTCACCGTGGACGACGTCGCCAAGCGTCTGGTCGACTCGGGCTTCCACGCCCCAACCATGTCCTGGCCGGTGGCGGGGACGTTGATGGTGGAACCGACCGAATCCGAGCCCAAGGACGAGCTGGACCGCTTCTGCGAGGCGATGCTGTCGATCCGCTCGGAGGCGCAGGACATCATCGATGGCAAGATTGACCCCGAGAACAACCCGCTCAAGCACGCGCCGCACACGGTGCGCGACCTTGTGGGGGAATGGGACCGTCCCTACAGCCGCGAACAGGCCTGCTTCCCTCCCGGCAACCTCGGTGTCGACAAATACTGGCCGGCAGTGAACCGGGTGGACAACGCCTATGGCGACCGCCACTTGATCTGCACCTGCCCGCCGATGTCGGACTACGAAGAAAACGAAGCCTGATCTATTCAGGCTCCGCGCCCTGCCGGCCCAGCCCGGCAGGGCATCCCCGCATGACCCGCTCAGAGGAGAGAATGATGTCCCGTCTCGAACCGCTGACCGTGCCAGCTCCCCGGCCCTCCGCAGACAGCGCGCCGCAGGCCCGCTTTCACGATATCGAGATCATTCTGCCGCAGGCAGAGCCGCCCGCCGCGGCGCAGATGATCTGCGAAGTCTTCCGCGCTGCCAACGACTTATTCCCAGACAGCGGCTACCGCACCGCCGTGCGCAATTTCTGCTCGCAAATGCGTGCCGTGCCCGAGGGCTGGAAACCGCAGACGGTCATTTTCCTGGGCGGCATTTCCAGCCGATGGCCGCTCAATTCCGGTGAAAAGGCCAGCCTGCAACGGATCTGCCGCCAGGCCCAGCGCTGCCTGTTTTCCGGCAGCGCCATCTTCCTGCTGGCCGAGTCCGGGCTGCAGGCGGTCTCCGAGACCGCCGTTCATTCGAATTTTGCTGCCGCCGCAGAGGAAGAGCAGCTGACCTGCGCCCCGGCGGGCACCCTGACCACTGCCGCCGGCCGCATCAGCACCGCCGTCAGCAGCTTTGCCGCGCTGCGCCTGCTGGCCGGCTTCCTGCGCGCCGACCGCGGACCGTTCATCGCCGATGCAGTCTGCGACTACCTCGGCCTGGCTTTTGGCCCGGCATCGGAGCAATCCAAAATATCGCTGCAACTGCGTCAGGCCGCCGGGGGCGACACCCTGATCGTCAAGATCCTCGACCTGATGCAACAAAACCTCGAAGAGCCGCTTTTGATCCGCGACATTGCCCAGAAGGCCGGCGTCTCTCCGCGCAAGCTGGAACGCCGCTTTCAGCAAAAGACCAGAACCAGCCCGCTGGCGGCGTATC
>NZ_JAXMOX010000045.1:0-26293 GCF_034669605.1 Leisingera sp. | reverse complement strand
GGACCCGGGTCGGCCAATCCCTGCTGCTTCGACCAAAGTGCATGGCATCAGCGATGCCCTGGTGCAGGGCGCGCCGGTGATTTCCGACGCCGCCCGCGCCTTTCACCAATTTGCCTCGGACGCCGTGATCGTGGCCCACAACGCGCCTTTTGACATGGCCTTTCTGCACCGCCACGCCAAGCGGGCAGGTATCAGTTGGGACCAGCCGGTGCTGGACACCGTGCTGCTGAGCGCAGTTCTGTTCGGCGCCTCGCAGAACCATACGCTGGACGCGCTTTGCGAACGGTTGGACGTCACCATCCCGCCTGCCCTGCGCCACACTGCGATGGGGGACGCCCGCGCCACCGCAGAGGTATTCTGCAAGATGCTGCCGATGCTGGAGGCACGCGGGCTTGCCACCTTTGGCGCGGTGCTGGAAGAATCCCGCAAGCACGGGCGCCTCATGAAGACATGAACGTGGTAGACAATCGCCGCCATGCGTGGCACGTCACTGCCCGGAACGGATAAAAGGCGTGCGACATGGCCGACACCAGCTTCATCCCCGGGCCGGAGACCGCCAGGGACTACCGCGATGCGCTCGGCTGCTTTGGCACCGGGGTGACGGTAGTTACCACCATGACAGCGCGCGGCCCCCTGGCGATAACCGTCAACAGCTTTACCTCCGTTTCACTGGATCCGCCGCTGTTGCTGTGGTGTCCGGCCAAAGCGTCCCTTCGCCATGATGCCTTTGTAATGGCCGAGAATTTCGCCATTCACGTGATGGCCGAGGACCAACTGGGCCTGGCCAAGCATTTCGCGGCCCGCGGCGAGGACTTCAGCGCCGCAGCATGGCAGCCCAATGGCCAGGGAGCGCCGGCCCTGGACGGGGTGATTGCCCGGTTTGACTGCCGCCGCTTTGCCGCCCATCTGGCGGGTGACCACACCATCATCATAGGTGAAGTGGCCAGCGTCACCACCCGCCCCGGCAAAGGCCTGATCTTCAAACGCGGCCAGTACGGCGGCTTCCTGGAGCAAAGCTGAAAAGGGCAGTCTCAGGCCTGGCCCCTCGCTCCGGCCATGCCCCAATGCCCGGCACCACGGCACTTGCGGAGCCCGGCCCCCTGACCTACTCCGCCAGATCAGGGGTTTCTGCATCTTTTTCGCCTTGCCCCGCCAGCAGATGAGGCAACACGGCAGACGCAGACAGATCCATCCCTGCCTCCATGCTAAGCGCCCGCTGCGGACAGATCGAAACGCACAGGCCGCATTGAAAACACATGGCTTCAACAAAGCTCAATGCGCCGCCGTCTTCGGTCAGGCTCAAGGCATCCGAAGGGCAGACCCACACGCAGCTGCTGCATTGGTTGCACAGGCCTTCATCAAGGCTGACGGCGCCGTATGGAGCCTGTTCCGGCAAGACTACATGGTCCTCACTGGCCGGCAGCAGCGCCGCGGCACTGGCCCGTGCGGTGTCCCTGCGGCTGCCCACCGCCACTATGTCCGGCGCAACCGAAGGAAACGGGAAAATACCCGCCGCCAGCCGCCGTGCAAGAGTCCCGGCACAGTCGAACAGCAAGATCCGGCCCAGCCCGCCCAGAACCTGCACCAATTCAACCTCCTGCTGCTGATGCAGCCTGTCGGCAGAGCTGGCGCAGACCTGCACGTGAATGACATCAAAACCGCAGGCCAAGGCGTGCAGCAAATCAGTATGGGTAATCTGTTGCAGGCAGCAGACCGAAACCGGAATTACGTCAACCTGCCAAGGCGCCGTCAGTTCCAGCCCCAGAGGCTCCACATCGTAAAGCAACAGAATCTGGGCCCGTCCGGTCTCCAGCTTGCGCTGATGCGCCGCCTGGCAGAGATCCATCAGCGGCAGTTCGCAGCTTCTGCCGGCGACATCCAGCAGCGCAGGCCGTCCGTGCGCGGCATATCGTGCATGGCACGTAATGCCGTCTGGCTGAGGGCAAAAGCACAAATATTTCGGCAGGTATCCGGATTGCTTTTGCCGATCAGGGATATGAGCACGCTTCTCTCCCATAAGGCAACCCTATCACAAAAACAGACGCCCCAGGGCTGTATTTTAAAATTGCTGAAGAATTGTTGGGAGTTTATCAATATTGCGCGGTAATCAAACGGAAGATCCGCCGGCATCCCAATCCCGGCGGATCCCCAAGGTCTATGGCCTGCCTATTTCAACGCCGCATCGGTGATAGCGTGGGTCCAAGCGCCTTCCGGGACCTTGGTGATGACCGGGTCCGAGCCACCGCTCATTAGCGTTGACACCGTCCGCTCATAGTCCGCCGGATTCAGCGCTCCATTGCTGCCCGCGGTGAGTTTGGCAATCTCGCCCATCATGCGTTTCTGGTGGGTCTCGGTCTGGGCACCGGACGCATCATTGTCGAGTACAATTTCCGCTGCCTCGTCCGGGTTTTCTTCGGCGTATTTCCAGCCCTTCATCGAGGCCCGCACAAACCGCTCCATCTTGTCAGCGAACTCCGGATCGCCAAGGTTCTCTTCCAGCACATACAAACCGTCTTCCAGCGTCGCCACGCCCTGATCCTCGTACTTGAAAGTGATCAGCTCATCCTCGGTGACGCCGGCATCGAGGACCTGCCAGAACTCATTGTAGGTCATTGTCGAGATGCAATCCGCCTGGCGCTGCAGCAGCGGATCGACGTTGAAGCCCTGCTTCAATACCTCAACGCCCTCCTCGCCTTTGCCTTCGGTGGAAATCCCCAGCTGACTCATCCAGCTCATGAAAGGAAACTCATTGCCAAAGAACCAAACGCCCAAGGTTCGGTTGGCAAGATCCGCAGGTGCGGATATTCCTGTGTCCTTCCAGCAAGTCAGCATCATGCCCGAAGATTTGAACGGCTGCGCGATATTAACCAGCGGCAGACCTTTTTCACGTGCTGCCAGCGCCGCGGGCATCCACTCCACGGTCACATCGGCGCCGCCGCCGGCTATCACCTGGGTCGGTGCAATATCAGGGCCGCCGGGCAGGATGGTGACATTCAGCTCCTCTTCCTCATAGAACCCCTTGTCAGCGGCAACGTAATAACCGGCAAACTGCGCCTGGGTTACCCATTTCAGCTGCAGCGTCACGTCATCCGCCGCCTGCGCTGCGCCTGCAGTGCCCAGTGCCAGCGCTGCCGCCGTCATCAGATGTTTCATATCTTGTTCTCCCTGTTGATTATGATGTTAAGCTTGCCCGGGTTTGACCATTCGTTCAAAGTTTTTTCTTTTTGGGTCGGTCCTTTGCCGGTCACCAGCACAAGATTTCCGCAACACCGCCCCGCACGCGGCGGGGCGGCTGATCCCTCACCCACGTTGCGACGGGTGCCAGAAGGTCAGTGTTTTCTCAATTACTGCCATCAGCCCATAAAAAGCCGAGCCTGCCAGTGCTGCCACCACAATCTCTGCCCAGACCATGTCCAGCGCCAGCTGGCCCACGCTGGTAGAGATACGAAAGCCCATCCCAACAGTGGGCGAGCCAAAAAACTCCGCCACAATCGCGCCGATCAGCGCCAGAGTGGTGGAGATCTTCAACCCGTTGAAGACAAAGGGCAGCGCCGCCGGCAAACGCAGCTTGAAAAATGCCTGCCAGTAACTTGCCGCATAGGTTTGCATCAGATCGCGCTGCATGGCCGAGGTTTCCCGCAGGCCCGCCACCGTGTTCACCAGCATTGGAAAGAACACCATGACGACAACAACTGCAGCCTTGGAATGCCAGTCGAAACCGAACCACATCACCAGGATCGGCGCGGTGCCCACAATCGGCAGCGCGGCGACGAAATTCCCCACCGGCAGCAGCCCGCGGCGCAGGAAGTCGCTGCGGTCGACCAGGATCGCGGTCAGGACCGCCGCGCCGCAACCGATCACATAGCCGCCGAGCGCCCCCTTCAGGATGGTCTGGGTAAAGTCCTCCCAAAGGATCGGCATGCTGGAGGCGAAGCGCACCGCGATAACCGAGGGCGCAGGCAAGATCACCAGCGACACCTCCAGTCCGCGCACCAGCAGTTCCCAGACCACCAGCACGGTGACGCCGAAGTTGGCCGGAACCAGCAGCTGCACCGCGCGGGTATGCGCAGCCGGACCATTGGCCAGGCGTCTGTTTAACCACCAGCCCGAACACCAGACCAGCACCGCAAGCAGAACCATCACCATGCCGCGCCCTCCTGCTTCTTTCTGGGCCAAATACTCCGGATGAGCGGTGCAGCGGCAAGGGCAGAGCCCTTATTCCATAGGCCAATCATGCCTGCACCCCCATCCGCTTCAGCACCAGTTTCTCCATCAGCCCCAACAGCGCGACCAAGGCGGCAGCCAGGATCGCCGCCGCAAAAAGCGCCGACCAGATCTGCACGGTCTGCCCATAGTAACTTCCGGCCAGCAAGCGCGCGCCAAGGCCGGCAACCGCTCCGGTCGGCAACTCACCCACGATGGCCCCCACTAGCGATGCCGCAATGCCGATCTTCAGAGAGGCAAACAGATAGGGCATCGACGACGGCAACCGCAGTTTCCAGAACCCCTGATTAGTATTGGCATTATAGGTCTTCAGCAGATCCAGCTGCATCGCATCCGGTGCTCTGAGGCCCTTCACCATCCCCACGACAACCGGGAAGAAGCTGAGGTAGGCCGAAATCACCGCCTTGGGAATGATCCCCTGCACTCCAATAGAGTACAGCACCACGATGATCATCGGCGCCAAGGCGATGATCGGAATGGTCTGGCTGACAATCGCCCAGGGCATCACCGACATATCCATCACGCGGGAATGCACGATCCCCACCGCCAGCAGAATGCCAAGGCCAGTACCGATGGCAAAGCCCAGCAGCGTTGCCGACAGCGTCACCTGCGCGTGATAGATCAGGCTGCGCTTGGAGGTGACCTTCTTTTCCACCGTGGTCTCCCACAGCTCCACTGCCACCTGATGCGGCGCAGGCAGCCGCGGGCGCTCCTGCACCCAAGTGTCATTGATGGCAAAGCTGTTCTTCGCCACCAGCCCAAACTCGCTCCTGTCCCGGCGTTCCTTGGCGGTAGCGGGGGTCACTTCGACCCCTGCCCGCTCAGCCGCATCCAGCACGCCCTTGATGTTCATCGGCACACAGGCCGCGTACCAAAAGGCAATGATCGCAGCGAGAACGGTCAGGACAGCAACAAGGCTTTTCATGACTGCGCCCTCCCTAAACGGCTGCCGCCCGGTGCACAGGGGGTGTACAGGGGGTGTACGCTTGTCACCCCCCAATTCCGGCGGATCTCGCTAGCTAACTCAGTCATCGCCATGCCCCGCCCGCAGGCCCTCGCGCACCCGGTGGGCGATCTCGATGAACTCCGGGCTGTCGCGGATATCGAGCGGCCGTTCCTTGGGCAAAGTGCTGTCGATCACGTCATGAATGCGGCCGGGCCGCGGCGACATCACCACGATCTTGGTCGACAGATACACCGCCTCCGGGATCGAGTGGGTGACAAAGCCGATAGTCTTGTTGGTTCGCGCCCACAGCTTCAGAAGCTGCTCGTTCAGATGGTCGCGCACGATCTCATCCAGCGCCCCGAAGGGTTCATCCATCAGCAGGATGTCAGCGTCAAACGCAAGCGCCCGCGCAATGCTTGCCCGCTGCTGCATACCGCCTGACAGCTGCCAGGGAAACTTGCCGCCAAACCCTGACAATTCAACAAGTTCCAGGACCTGGCTGACGCGCTTCTCCTGCTCGGCCTTGGAATACCCCATGATCTCCAGGGGCAGCTTGATGTTCTTGGAGATGGTCCGCCACGGGTACAGCCCCGCCGCCTGGAACACATAGCCATAGGCCCGGTTGCGGCGCGCCTCGTCCGGCGTCATTCCATTGACGCTCAGGCTGCCGCCGGTGGGTGTCTCCAGCGCTGCGATACAGCGCAAAAACGTGGTCTTTCCGCAGCCCGATGGGCCGATGAAGGAGACAAACTCGCCCTTGTGGACCTCAAGGCTCACATCCTTCAGCGCATGCACCGGGCCATCGTTGGTCTGAAACGTCAGATCCAGGTTCCGGGCCTTGATCACTGTTTCAGCTGAGGCTGGGTCGGAAGCGGCGGCCTCGGGTCGGATTGCCTGGGTGGTCGTTTCCATATTCATGTCTTTGCCTTGATTTCACACAGGAAAACGGGCCGCCGATACCGGCAGCCCGCTCCTGATTTACACGCCTGTCGCCGGGATGCCGGTGCGCTCCACCGGACGCGGCGCGGTCAGCTCTTTCCAGGTCGACAGCGCCTTGTTCACCGTGGTGTTGGCCTCTCGGGAGACGAACTTGCCGTGACCCTCCCGGCAGCGGATTTCGCCGTCATGCACCGCCACATGGCCCCGGGTCAGGGTAAAGCGCGGCAGGCCCTTTACCTCGTGCCCCTCAAACACATTGTAGTCGATCGAGGATTGCTGGCTGGAGGCGGAAATCGTCTTGCGCTTTTCCGGATCCCAAACCACCAAATCGGCATCCGCACCAACCAGAACTGCACCCTTTTTCGGATAACAATTCAGGATCTTGGCGATGTTGGTTGAGGTTACGGCCACAAATTCGTTCGGCGTCAGGCGGCCGGTTTCGACGCCATGGGTCCACAGCATCGGCATCCGGTCCTCCAGACCGCCGGTCCCATTGGGAATCTTGGTGAAATCCCCCACGCCATTGCGTTTCTGTTCAGTGGTAAAGGCACAATGGTCCGTCGCCACCACTGACAAGGATCCAGACTGCAGACCAGCCCACAGGCTGTCCTGATGCTTCTTATTACGGAATGGCGGCGACATTACACGGCGCGCGGCATGGTCCCAATCCTTGTTGAAATACTCGCTTTCATCCAGGGTGAGATGCTGGATCAGCGGCTCGCCCCAGACCCGCTTGCCCTGCATCCGGGCGCGGCGGATGGCCTCGTGGCTGTCCTCGCAGGAGGTATGCACGACGTAGAGCGGCACACCCGCCATATCAGCGATCATAATGGCGCGGTTGGTGGCCTCGCCTTCTACCTGCGGCGGCCGGGAATAGGCATGCGCCTCGGGGCCATTATTGCCTTCTGCCAGCAGCTTGGCCTGCAGCTCCGCCACCACGTCACCGTTTTCGGCATGGACCAGCGCTATGCCGCCCAGTTCGGAGAGGCGCTTGAACGAGGCATAAAGCTCGTCATCATTCACCATCAGCGCGCCCTTGTAGGCCATGAAATGCTTGAAGGTGTTGATGCCGCGCTCCTGGATCACAGCCTTGATGTCATCAAAAACCTGCTCGCCCCACCAGGTGACCGCCATGTGAAAGGAGTAATCGCAATTGGCACGGGTCGATTTATTGTCCCAGCGTTTGAGCGCATCCAGCAGGCTCTCACCCGGATTGGGCAGCGCAAAATCCACCACCATGGTGGTGCCGCCAGCCAGCCCGGCGCGGGTGCCGCTCTCGAAATCGTCCGAACTGTAAGTGCCCATGAAAGGCATCTCCAGATGGGTATGCGGATCAATCCCGCCCGGCATCACATAGCAGCCGGTGGCGTCCAGTTCCTCATCGCCTTTCAGATTGGGGCCAATCTGCGTGATCACCCCGTTCTCAACCAGAACATCCGCCTTATAGGTCAGATCAGCGGTCACGATGGTGCCGTTTCTGATGACTTTATTCATACTTGCAACTCCCTGTTCGGGGCGTATTTTCACGCCTCCCATTATCTCTTCCGCTGTCTGGCGCAGCTGTTTTCATCTTTCCGGATATACTCCGGGGAAGCGGCCCTCCGGGCTGCGGGGGCAGCGCCCCTTATTCCACGATCTCCGCCGTTTGGACCGCCGCATGGAACAGCACATTGGCACCGGCTTCGGCCCATTCCTTGCTGATCTCCTCCGCCTCGTTGTGGCTCAGCCCATCCACGCAAGGACACATCACCATCGCGGTCGGCGCCACCCGGTTGATCCAACAGGCGTCATGGCCTGCTCCGGATATCAGATCCTGATGCGAATATCCCAACCGCTCTGCCGCGTCGCGCACGGCTGAGACACAACCCGCGTCAAAGGCCACGGGATCAAAGCCGCCGACTTTCTCAAACTCGATCTCGACCCCCATCGCCTCGGCAATCCGGGTCGCCTTTTCATGCAGCTGGTTTTCCATATCGGTAATCACCTCGAGCTCCGGGCTGCGGAAATCGACGGTGAAAACCACCTTGCCCGGGATCACGTTGCGGGAGTTCGGGTAAACGTCGATATGCCCCGCCGCCCCGACCGCATGCGGTGCGTGCCCCCAGGCGATTTCATCCACCGTTTCCAGAATGCGTGCCATCGCCAGGCCAGCATTGCGGCGCATCGGCATCGGGGTCGAACCGGTGTGCGCATCCTTGCCAGTGACCGTCACCTGGGTCCAGCTCAGGCCCTGCCCATGGGTCACCACACCGATATCTTTGCCCTCAGTCTCCAGGATCGGGCCCTGTTCGATGTGCAGTTCAAAAAAAGCGTGCATCTTCCGCGCACCGGTCTCCTCTTCGCCGCGCCAGCCGATGCGCTTCAATTCTTCACTGAATTTTTTGCCCTCGGCATCCTCACGGTCATAGGCCCAGTCCTGCGTGTGAATGCCCGCAAACACGCCCGAGGACAGCATCGCAGGCGCAAAGCGTGTGCCTTCCTCATTGGTGAAATTGGTCGCCACAATCGGATGTCTGGTCTTGATATTCATGTCATTGAGCGAGCGGATCAGCTCCAGCCCGGCCAGCACCCCCAGCACTCCGTCATATTTGCCGCCTGTCGGCTGAGTGTCCAGATGCGAGCCAACGTAGACCGGCAGTGCCTCCGGATCCGTGCCTTCCCTGCGGGCGAACATATTGCCCATCTGATCCAGCCCCATGGTGCAGCCGGCCTCCTTGCACCATTTCTGGAACAGGGCGCGGCCTTCGCCATCTGCGTCCGTCAGCGTCTGGCGGTTGTTGCCGCCAGCGACACCCGGGCCGATTTCGGCCATCTCCATCAGGCTGTCCCACAAACGGTCGCCATTTATCTTCAGATTCTGTCCAAGGGACGTCATTACGAGCTTCCTTCCCTGTGCGCCCGTCTGTGCAGGCTTCATCCGGCATTACGCCGTTGAGGTGGCGTTAAGTGCTGGCCGGTTCACAGTGCCGGCTCTCTTGATCCCGGTCAATGATTTGACCAACTGGTCAAACTCACGCTATCACGGGTTCGCTATCAGTCAAGAAATTGCCGCACAGCCCTTGAAAAAATCGGTTCTTTCACCGGAAACAGGTGAAATTCCGCGCGTCAGCTGGCAAAAGGCGGCAGAAACAGACAGGGACGGACATGCCCGCAGACCGCGCGCCAACCCGCATTCAGAGAAAGAATCGCGCCGCCATTCTGGAGGCTGCGCTGGATGTGTTCTCCAGCCACGGTTTCCGCGGCTCCACAGTGGATAAGATCGCCAAGGCGGCCGGACTGTCAAAGCCGAACCTGCTTTACTACTTCCCTTCCAAAGAAGCGATCTTCAACGAGCTGATGTCAGGCTTGCTGGATACCTGGCTTGATCCGCTGCGGGCACTGGACCCGGAAGGCGAGCCATTGGACGAAATCCTCGCCTATGTGCAGCGCAAACTGCAGATGAGCCGGGATTTCCCGCGCGAAAGCCGGCTTTATGCCAATGAGATTGTACAGGGCGCACCGCGGCTGCATGGCGTGATTGCGGCAGATCTGAAAGTGCTGGTGGAAGAAAAGGCGCAGCTGCTGCAAGACTGGATGGATGCCGGGCGGATTAACCGCGCGCACCCGAAACATTTGCTGTTTTCGATCTGGTCGCTAACCCAGCACTACGCCGATTTTGACGCCCAGGTGCGCACGCTGATGGGGGAAGAAGACCCCTTTCACGCAGCGCCGCAATACCTGGAAACCTTGTACCGGCGGATGCTTACACCCAAAAGCTGACCTGCCTCCTTAAAAGGCCGACCCAACCGGGCCGCGCCTATTCTTTTGCCCGGAACACCCACGCCAGCGGCACGGCCCTAAAGGCGCAACAGTTTTTACTCCGCCGCCGTTGCCGACGGGTTGTTCGGATGCGTGGTCCAGTTGGCATACTCGCCGGAAACCACCTCGCCGGTGCGCTCGTCAATCTGTCCGGCAGCCACTTCTTCCATGGTGATACAGCCTTCAACAGGGCAAACATTCACGCAAAGATTGCATGCGACGCATTCGTCGTCCTTTACCGTGAACACCCGATCCTCGCTCATCGCAATCGCCTGGTGCGAGGTGTCCTCGCACGCCGCATAGCAGCGGCCGCATTTGATGCAATCGTCCTGGCTGATCCGCGCCTTGGTCACATAGTTCAGGTCCAGATACTGCCAGTCGGTGACATTCGTCACCGCCATGCCGATGAAGTCCTGAGTGGAGGTATAGCCCTTCTCGTCCATCCAAGTGGACAGGCCCGAGATCATTTCCTTCACCACATTGAAACCATAGGTCATTGCTGCGGTGCAGACCTGCACGTTGCCGGCCCCCAACGCCATGAACTCCGCCGCATCGCGCCAGTTGGTGACGCCGCCAATGGCAGAGATCGGCAGGCCGCGGGTCTGCGGGTCGCGGGCAATTTCCGCAACCATGTTCAGCGCAATCGGCTTCACCGCCGGGCCGCAATAGCCACCGTGGGTACCCTTGCCGCCGATGGTCGGCTCCGGCGCCATGCTGTCGAGGTTCACCGAGGTGATCGAGTTGATGGTGTTGATCAGGCTGACCGCATCGGCATTCCCGGCATGCGCCGCCCGCGCCGGCTGGCGGATGTCTGCAATATTCGGGGTCAGCTTAACGATCACCGGCTTGGAGTAGTATTTCTTGCACCACTCGGTGACCATCTGGATGTATTCCGGCACCTGCCCGACGGCCGAGCCCATTCCGCGCTCGGCCATTCCGTGCGGACAGCCGAAATTCAGCTCGATCCCATCGGCGCCCGTGGCTTCGACCTGCGGCAGAATATCTTTCCAAGCCTGTTCCTCGCACGGCACCATGATCGAAACAATGATGGCGCGATCCGGATAGTCCTTCTTGACCCTTTTGATTTCCTCCAGATTGGTCTGCAGCGGCCGGTCGGTGATCAACTCGATGTTGTTGAGGCCCAGCAGGCGGCGGTCGGCCCCCCAGATCGCTCCGTAGCGCGGGCCGTTCACATTGACCACCGGCGGACCTTCAGCGCCCAGCGTCTTCCAGACCACCCCTCCCCAGCCGGCCTCAAAGGCACGGCGGACATTGTATTCCTTGTCAGTCGGCGGCGCAGAGGCCAGCCAAAACGGATTGGGGGATTTGATTCCCAGAAATTCTGTTGTCAGATCAGCCATTTGATCTCTCCTGTTCAGGCTAGCTCGGAACGGTATTCCGTTCCTGACTGGCTCAGCCCATAAGGCTGGAGTGAATGTCCATTGCAGCATCGCGGCCCTCGGCCACGGCGGTCACGGTGAGGTCTTCGCCGCCGGAAGCACAATCGCCCCCGGCCCAGACCCCGGCCACGGAGGTTCGCCCGTTGGCATCGACCTTGATCTTGTGGCCTTCCAGCGCCAATGCATCCGGCTGGTTTTCCAGCGTCTGGCCGATCGCCTTGAAGACCTGATCAGCGGCCAGCCGGACGGTCTCGCCGGTGCCGGAGACCTTGCCGTCCGTGACCTGAGTATACTCCAATTCGATCTCAGCAGCGGCGCCATTGCCATGGACAGCCCTGGGCATGACGTTGAACATCAGTTTGACGCCTTTGGAGGCCGCCAGATCCTGCTCGAACCGGCTGGCGCCCATGGCGTCGCGGCTGCGGCGATAGGCAATAGTGACGTTTTCGGCGCCCAGCAGTTTCGACTGAACCGCAGCATCCACCGCGGTCATTCCACCGCCGATCACCACCACATTTCGGCCCACCGGCAGCTTGGTCAAGTCGCCTGCCTGGCGAAGTTCAGCGATGAATCCCACTGCGTCGCGCACACCGTCTTTGTCTTCGCCCGGCGCCCGCAAGGCGTTGACACCGGCCAGGCCAATCGAGAGGAACACTGCGTCATAGCCGGATTTCAGTCCATCCAAAGACAGGTCCGCGCCCAGTTTTTTGCCGTAATCCATTGTAATGCCGCCGATTTGCAGCAGCCAATCCACCTCTCGCGCGGCAAAGTCATTGGTGGACTTGTAAGCGGCAATGCCGAATTCGTTGAGGCCGCCTGCTTTGTTATTCGCATCATAGACCACCACATCATGGCCCAGCATCGCCAGCCGGTGCGCGGCAGCCAGACCGGCCGGACCTGCACCGACAACAGCGACAATCTTTCCAGTCGCCTTGGCACGGGTGAAAGGGTGAACGCCTTTTTCCATCAGCCTGTCCGTGGCGTAGCGCTGCAAGCGGCCGATTTCCACAGGCTTGCCCTCTGCAGCTTCCCGCACACAAGCCTCTTCGCACAGTGTTTCGGTCGGGCAGACCCGCGCACACATGCCGCCCAAAATGTTCTGCTCCAGAATGGTTTTGGCCGCGCTTTCGGCATGGCCCGCCTGAATTTCCCGAATGAACTGGGGAATGTCGATGCTGGTCGGACAGGCGGTCATGCAGGGCGCGTCGTAGCAGAAATAGCAGCGGTCCGCCGCCACGGCTGCCTCATGCGCGTCATAGGCTGGGTGCAGGTCCGAGAAATTCTCCGCAATCTCGGCAGCGTCCAAACGCGCCGCCTGAATGCCGGATGCCTGATGGCTGGTCGCCATTGGGTGTCTCCCTGATTATCTGTTTTCTTACTTATCAGAGTGCCACAGTCCTATTTTTTATCAACTGGTAAAATTTTTAAGCTGGTAAAAAAAATACCGCCCTTGAAGGAGCGGCTTGCAAGCATTTGAATTTGGGCAGAAACAATTGCAGCGGTTTAGTCAGTCATTTGCGCTAGATGCCCGGTTTTCATCCAAACTTTGGCGCCATTGATGCCAGCCGTCGCCTCCAAACGGCTGCCCGGCGGCAGCCGCAGCCAGTCCCAGCGGCCGAATTCTTCGCCGCTCTCGCTGTAACTGCCGTCCATGACAAACACCTCGGCGCCGCCGGGCACCGCCAGGCTGACTGCCTGCCCCGGCGCCCAATTTTGCAGGGTTACGGTTTCAATTCTGTCCTGAAACAGCCGCTGCTGCGGCGCATCGCCTGTGATGCGGGTTTTCACTTCGGTCCTGTCCGCCGGGTCGAACTGATGCAGCTTCACCAGGATCACTGCGCCCTCCGCCGCAGCTGGCGTGTGGCTGGTGTTGGGCGGGTTGCGGATATAGGAGCCTTTCGGAAAATCCCCGTGTTCGTCCTGGAACACGCCGTCCAGCACTAGAAATTCCTCGCCGCCATCATGCACATGGCGCGCAAAGGCAGAGCCCGGCGCAAACCGGACGATGGTGGTGGCTCGGGCCACCTCCTCTCCTATGCGGTCCAGCATTTTCCGCTCCACCCCCGGGGCCGGGCTTGCCACCCAAGGCGTTTCATCAAAATGCACCGCTGCGCGTTTGCTGAAATCGGCGTTGATCCGCATTTCTCTCTCCCTTGTTTCCCAGAAAATGCGGCCGCTTAGGGCTGCCTTGAAAAGCGCGTTCACAGAACCGTGTAAGGCTAGGATCTGGCCGGAAGAACCGCCGTGGCTTCGATTTCGATCTTGGCTTGATCCTCGATCAAGGCGGAAACAACCACCATGGTCATGGCCGGAAAGTGATAGCCCATTACCGCGCGGTAGGCTTTACCCACTTCTGCCTGATGGGCGAGATATTCGGCCTTGTCCGTCACAAACCATGTGAGCCGGGTGATATCCTGCGCGGATCCGCCTGCGGCTCTGACCACCTCCAGAATATTTTGCAGCGCCTGGCTCATCTGGCCAATGAAATCCTGCGCAGCAAACACCTGATCCGCGGTCCAGCCGATCTGGCCACCGACAAAGAGCAGCTTGCCCTCCGCCACCATGCCGTTTGCATAACCTTTGGCGGGCTTCCACCCTTCGGGTTGCACGCTGATGGCTGGCATGGTGGAGCTCCTTTGCTGATGCGGCCTGCCAGCGACCATACCGCCGCCTCGGCATTTACTTCAAGCTTAAAACTTATCAGGCTGATACACATCCCTCAGAGGCCCATGGCCGCACGGGCACTCAAGCGGTTCAGCAGAACGGAGGGAAACAGCGGCGGCACCTGCCGGGCCTTTACACCGTCGATGGCATAAGGGGCAGCCGTCTGTTGCGCGCTCTGCTCCCGCAACTCCGCATGTTTGCCCAGCAATACCCCGCTTTTGGCAACCAATGCAAAGGCATTGCGCGCTGTTCCGGACCATATCCGCCAGGACGATCCGAGTACTCAGAAGATGTTCCACATCCTCCGCGGCGTGGAGCCGAGTTCAGCCATAAAAACAGATATCCACGACTACGCGGCGCCTAATGCATAGAGGACAAGCCGTTGTCACCACGTAAAAAATCAGAACGGCGCCAAGAAATGGAACCCCAAGCGGAAACGCCAGTCCAGTCCCGCCAAGGAACAGGGCGGCTGCTATCCGGCCGGCACGTGCCATGGGCCTTCTGTGTTCGGAAAAGGCCGGAACCGTTTGCAAGTATGGGCCCGGACAGGGTTCAGGCCCAGCAGTTCCTTCAAAAAGTGAAAACTGGAACCAATCAGGCTGAACAATAAAAACGCCAGCAGCGATTGCGTCAGCCTCGCAGCGCCCAATTGGTGCCCTGCCACAGGCTGGAAGCCCGCAACAGGAAACAACAATCTGCATCTGCAGGCTTGTGCCGGACGCGGGTTTTCACCTCCGCCACCAGCGTAAACAATCGCGGGGCCGCGGCCCCGCGGGGCTTACATGCCCAAGGCTTCCTTATACATTTCAAGCACCGCTTCTTCTTCGTCGATGTCGTTCTGGTCGCGCTTGCGCAGCGCGATGATCTTACGCATGACCTTGGTGTCGTAGCCGCGCGCCTTGGCTTCGGCCATCACCTCTTTCTGCTGTTCGGCGATGGTCTTCTTTTCTTCGTCCAAACGCTCGAACCGTTCGATGAACTGGCGCAGTTCGCCAGCGGTCACACGGTAGTTTTCGCTTTTTTCGTCTTCGGTGATATCCATCTGCGGCTCCGTCGGCACATGCTGTCAATTGCTGTCGGAGCAAGGGGATAGCGCCCAGCCCGCTGCGCCGCAAGCAAGGAAAGCCGCAGCAGTGCCAAGAGCGGCAAAAACCGGCGCCCTGCCCCCTCGCGCGGCTTGCGCGCAGAGCCCGGATCAGCTAGGCGCGGCGCAGCGCGAAAACCGCAGGAGCACGCTTATGTTCGAACTCATTGTCTGGGCCGGAGCCGCCTTGTCCATTGCCGGACTGCTGGGTTTGGTCTGGTGCATCGTCCGGGTCGCGCGGGCGCGCCGCCAAAAACTGGACGACGAATCCCTGCGCGCGGTTGTGCAATCGGTGCTGCCTTACAATCTGGGCGCACTGCTGCTGTCAGTTCTTGGACTGATGCTGGTTATGACGGGCATTTTCCTGGGCTAGACCTAAGGCGCCTTGCCTGGCAGACTGGTCAGACCGGCATATTGTCAAACATCTCCTCCACCGCTTCCTCGCACAGCGTGGCTTCCAAACGGCGGAATCGGCCCGGCACCGCAGCGCCCGTTTTGCGCATATGATCCAGCAACCGGATGAACTCAGGCCGCATTGCAAGCCGGGCAGTACCAGTCTCTCCAAGAATCCGGTTTTCCAGATTCTCAACAGTGTTCAGCAGATCGTCATGTGTCATTGGCAGTTCTCCCTGAATCATGATGAGGTTATGCTGGATTTTCACAACAGCCGCGTGAAGGCCTGCAGAATTTAGGCAAGCGACCGCTTATTCGCGAAACTTTACCGGCCTTTTGACGGTTTTGCACTGCCCCGGACGCCTATTAAGCATACCGCAACGCGGCATTGCCTTGCCTTGACACAGGTCAACCGGCTGCGATGATTTCAAAGGCAGCAGCGGTTTCCGCACCGGCATCCTTGAAACACATTCTTAAATTGATATATGATCATCCAAACTCATGGGAGAGTATCAGATGAGCCCCGCCGTCAAGGCCTTCTTCGACGAAGCCACCAACACCGTTTCTTATGTGGTGCATGAGCCTGCGGGCTCCGCATGCGCCATCATCGACTCCGTGCTGGATTACGATCAGGCCGCCGGACGCACCTGCACGGAATCGGCGGATGCCATCACCGCCTGGATCAAGAAGCAAGGCCTGCGGACAGAGTGGATCCTGGAAAGCCACGTGCATGCCGACCACCTGTCAGCCGCGCCATACCTCCAGGAACGGCTGGGGGGCAAGATCGGCATTGGCGACCAGATCACCGTAATCCAGGACACTTTCGGCAAGATTTTCAACGAAGGCACCGAATTTCAGCGCGACGGCAGCCAGTTCGACCGGCTGTACCGTGAGGGAGACACCTTCATGATCGGCCAGATGCGCGGCGAGGTGCTGCACACGCCCGGCCACACGCCTGCCTGCTTGACCTATGTGATCGGCGACGCGGCCTTTGTCGGCGACACGCTGTTCATGCCAGACTTCGGAACCGCCCGCTGCGACTTTCCCGGCGGATCCTCAGCCGATCTGTATAACTCGATCCAGAAAATCCTGGCGCTTCCCGACAGCACCCGAATCTTTGTCGGCCATGATTACAAGGCACCGGGCCGCGATGATTACGCCTGGGAAACCACCGTCGGCGAACAAAAGGCGCTGAACGTGCATATCGGCGCAGGGCGCAGCATCGAGGAATTCACCCGAATGCGCGACGCCCGTGATGCGACCCTTGGCATGCCGCGTCTGATTCTGCCGTCGCTGCAGGTGAACATGCGCGCGGGCCAGATGCCGGAGCCGGACGACCAGGGCGATATTTTTTTAAAGATCCCGGTCAATAAAATCTGACCCAAGCAGGCGGAAGGCGATCATGGAAACGGATTGGGTTTGGGGCTTGGCTGGCGGTGTGCTGATCGGACTTGGCGGTGCCGTCTATCTTTTGGGCAACGGCCGCATAATGGGTGCCAGCGGCATCCTGGGCGGGCTGCTGGATGGCAGCGGCCGCAGCTCTGCAGCGGAACGGCTGGCCTTTCTCGCAGGCGTGATTGTCATGCCGCTGCTGATTGGGCTGTTGGCCGGTTCACCTGCGACCCATGCCACCAGCAACGCTGCCATACTGATTGCTGCAGGCGTGCTGGTCGGCCTTGGCACACGGATGGCCAACGGCTGCACATCCGGTCACGGGGTCTGCGGTGTTTCCCGGCTTTCCTTGCGTGGTATCACCGCGACGGCGGCCTTCATGCTGGCAGGCATTCTGACGGTGGCCATTCTGCGCCAGGTAATGGGAGTCATCTGATGCTGCGGATTATTCTGGCGATGATTGCGGGCAGCCTGTTTGGCGCGGGGCTGATGCTGTCGGGCATGACCGACACCGAAAAGGTACAGGGATGGCTGGATATTTTTGGCCATTGGGATCCCACGCTGGGCTTTGTGATGGGCGGTGCGCTGCTGCCGATGGCGCTGGCTTGGCGGCTGGCAGAAGGACGCAAGCCTGCCGCCGGGGGCAGCTTCCCCGCCCTGCCGCGCGCTGGGCTGGACCGGCGGCTGATCCTCGGATCCATTCTGTTCGGCGCGGGATGGGGCCTGGCAGGGTTTTGCCCCGGTCCCGCCATCGCCTCGCTCAGCTACAATGGCTGGCAGGGCGCGCTGTTCGTATCGGCGATGGCTTGCGGCATGATAGCTGCTCCCAGGCTCAGCCGGCATCTGGACCGGCGCGCCGCAAACGCGTAAAGACTCGGGATATGGATGCACGCGTAATCACCCCCCGCTATTCGGTCTCACCGCAGATCTCGGCTGAAGACCTGCCCGCCATTGCCGACGCCGGCTATAAGACAGTGATCTGCAACCGCCCGGACGCGGAAGTGCCGCCCAGCCATCAGGCAGAGGCGATCCGCACAGCCGCCGAAGCCGCCGGGCTGCGGTTCGAGGTTCTGCCGCTGACCCATCAGACCATGACGCCGGAGAACGCCGCCCGCCAGCGGGCCCTGTACGAAGAATGTGACGGCCCTGTGCTGGCCTATTGCGCGTCCGGAACCCGTTGTTCGGTGGTCTGGGCGCTTAGTCAGGCTTGCGAAATGTCCGCCGATGACATTCTGCAAAAGACCGCAGCCGCCGGCTATCAGCTGGAAGGGCTGCGCCCGGCATTGATTTCCATGGCTGACAGCTAATTCCCCGGAAAATCTGCCTGCCCAGTATGTGGCGGGCAGAGAGCCCGTGTCCGGCCGCTGTGGCGGAGCGGGATTTGGCCGGAACCACCCCCGCCTTCTGCGCAAGACCGGATCACAGGTTGGTTAGGACTTGTTGGTTAGGACTTGGAGATTCCAGGACATGCCGCCTGCGACGGCGGCTGACCCTCCCTGCGATGTCCTAGGCTCCAACTCCCGGATCCTGCTGCGGGCAGACGAGGCCTCCACACGGTGCCGTCAGTAGGATTTCTCCCGTAGATCAGCGGTTTCCAGCCAAAGCGCCATCCAGCCCGGCCAGCTGCGAGTATTCTGCCGCCGCATCCTCCGGCGCGCGCGCCCCCAAATCAACAGAAGGCAGATCAGGCAAGTCAGGCAGCCCGCCATCCAGCCCATCCAAGCCCAAGGCGCCATCGCCGCCAAGCCCGGCCAAGTCCATCGGATCCATTCCGCCGATGGCCCCGTCCATACTCCCCATGCCGCCGTCAAAACCGCCGCCGCCAAGGGCAGAAAGCCCGCCGCCGCCTTCGTCCAGGTCGAACCCGGCACCCCCCAGTCCCGGTGCCGCCTCCAATGCCGGCAATCCCGCGTCGCCCATCGGATCCTGCAGCCCTTGTGCCGCAATTCCCATATCGAGTGCCGGAGGTCCGCCGCCTATCAGATCAGTGGTTGCCCCGCCGGAGAACCTATTTCCAACTGCCCCCGCATCACCCGCCAGCCTGGCCCCGGATTGATTCAGCCGGACTGCACGCGCCCCGTTCATCTGGCCCAGACGCCCCTGTGCAACAGACTGGCCGCCAATGGTCAGCAGATCCGTTTCCTAGAGAAAGGCGGAATCCAGCGGCAGCGAATCACCGACCTTGAGAGCAGCAAAATCCCTCAAGGGCACCCGCATCTTGCACAGAACAGCCGACAACTCCGCCCGGATAGCGCCCAGATTGCGGCCCAGTGACGGGCCCTGTGCACCGTTGCACTGGCCGTCCTGCAGTTCTTCGGCCGTCGGTTCGGGAAGCATCAGCTTCATCACGCCCTGCATGGCGCCGCAGGCGAGATCCAGGTTCAGCTCGATCACCCGGTAATCCTCCGCCTCCATACCCAGAACCAGGCTGCGCACATTTTCAACCTGTGCGCCAAAGCGGTAACCGGTGAAGATTGCCTGATCAGCGTGGCCGTCCAGCATCGCGAAAACCTTGGCAAAAGTGGTTTCCAGAAACTCTGCCGTCATCACTGCGTCTGTCGGCGTATAATGACGCTCGTCCGGTGCTTTGCCCATCACCGTGCCAATGGTCTGCTGCTGAATCAGCGCTGTGACCGTGGCCGCATCCATGCTGGCAGCCCCCATCCTGCCATGCGGGCAATCCAAAACAACCAGCAGATCCTTGTCCGACAGCTGGTCAGCCAGGTCTTCGGGAATGCGGTTGGACTGCCGCGCCGCCAGTACCGCCACCGGCAGACCGCACAGGTCCGCAGCCGCACGCGCAACCGACCGGCGCAAAGCCTTCAGCGTCAAAGAGCTGGTAAGCGCTCCAACACCTTCCTTTGTCGCTGCCAGCTTGCGTGCAAGCACACCTTGCTTGCCGCTGCCTGCCTCTGCTGGTTCTGTCTCAGACATAGGCTGTTTCAACCTGCCTCTTGCACGTCCCGTTTCCACGGTTTTAACCGAAAGGGGGTTAACAACTCCTGTACTTCAGGCCGGGTTATGCAGCCTTTTCCCCTGCTGCGGGTAAGGAAACCCGGAACGCGCCGCCGCCGTGCCCCGGCAGATAGGATACATTGCCGCCCAGCCGTTGCATGACCTCCCGGCAAATGGCCAGGCCAAGCCCGGCCCCGCCTGCCCGCTCGGGGCGGACGCGCGAAAATTTCTCAAAAATCATCTGTTGGAACTCTGCCGGAACGCCGCTGCCATTGTCAGTAAAGTCGATCTGCAGCCAGCCGTTGCTTGCAGTGGCGGAAATGGACAGTTCCGGTTCAGCAGCATCGCAATATTTCTGAGCGTTGACGATCAGATTGATGAATACCTGCGCCAGACGGTCCATATCTGAGGAAAGCTGGAACCCTTCCGTTGCAGGATTGCGGTGGACCTTGAGCGGACGGTCCGATCCCGCCAATGCAGCGGCAACGGCGCGGTCCAGCACGTCCGGCAGGGTGGCCGCGGACATATTAAGGTTCACTTGGCCGTTCTCCAGAACGCTGAGGTCCAGAAGATCGTTGAGCAGCCGGGTCAGGCGCAGCGTTTCGTCATGAATGATCCCGGCATAGCGGCGCTGATCCTGCATGCTCAGCTGCCTGTCATCGCGCAGAATTTCCGAAAACGCACGGATCGAGGTCATAGGCGTGCGCAACTCATGGCTGACCTGGCTTAGGAAGGCGTCCTTCTGCTCCGATATTTGCGTCAGCTTTTCGTTTGTTTCCCGCAATTTGCGGGCAGTCGCAGTCAATTCCGCCGACTGTGCCTCCAAGCGGCTGGAATACTCCAGCATCTGGGCGGTTTCATCCGCAACTGCCAGCAGGTCCGCAACCGACACCGAGGAGCCGCCGGCGATCTGGCCAATCATGGCATGCGCTGCCGCCGCGCCGATGGACGCGCTCAGCTCGCGCTCCAGCCGTTCCAGAAACGCCGGTGTCGGCTCTGGAAGCGGACCGCGTCCTCCCTGGCGCATTCGTTCCCGCTGGAAAAATGCCTGTGCTTCGGACGCTCCGAGAATGCGCTGCGACATGATCATCAGATCTTCGCATTGCGCCACGGAGCCGGTCCAGCCGCGCGGGCCTGCGGAATGATCGAACACATTGACATATTGCGCCCCCTGCAGACGCTCCAGGGGGCTGGGGAAGCTCATCAGCGAGACCAGGCAGAACACCAGCGCATTGAGGCTCATCGACCACATCACGGCGTGCACCGTCGGGTCCATCCCCTCGATCCCGAACAGCGCCTCAGGACGCAGCCAGCTGAAACCGAACAGACCTTCGCGCAAGATATTCTCCGGTAACAGCCCGCCGCCGAGTGCCGGCAGCAGCATGGTATAAAACCAGATGGCAAAGCCCACCGAAAGCCCGGCCAGGGCGCCGCTGCGGGTGGCGCCGCGCCAGAACAGCCCGCCGACCAGCGCGGGCAGGATCTGCGCCACCCCCGCAAACGAAGTGAGGCCGATGGCAGCCAGTGCCGCGGCGCCGCCGGACAGGTGGTAATAGAAATACCCCAGCGCCATGATCACCGCGATCGACACCCGGCGCGACAGCAGCACCACATCGCGCACATCGCCGGAGACCGAGGCCCGGCGGCTTTGCAACCGCAGCCAGACCGGCATCACGATGTGGTTCGACACCATTGTCGACAGCGCCATGGCGGCCACAATCACCATCGATGTGGCCGACGAAAATCCGCCCAGAAAGGACAGTACCGCCAGCCCTTGCTGCCCCTGCTGCAGCGGCACCGTCAGCACGAACATGTCCGGATTGGCACCTGCCGGCAGCAGCTCCAGCCCCACGGCGGCAATCGGCACCACAAACATCGACATCAGCAGCAGATACAGCGGAAAAGCCCAGCTGGCGATCCGCAGGTGGCGCTCATCCTCGTTTTCCACCACCATCACCTGGAACATCCGCGGCAAACAGACAAAGGCGGCGGCGGCCAGAAAGGTGATCGTGGCCCAGCGGCTGCCATCGACGTTCCACTGGCCGATCTCCGAGGCATCTATTCTCTGCAGTGTCTCCGCAACCCCGCCGGCCACTCCCCAGACGACAAAAACTCCAACCGCCAGCAGCGCCGCCAGTTTGACGATCGCTTCCAGCGCCACCGCAGTGACAACCCCGTGGTGGCGTTCATTGGCGTTCAGATTACGGGTCCCGAACAGAATGGCGAACACCGCCAGCCCCGCTCCCACCCAGAACACGGTGTAGGTCTCGTTAAAACTGCCCAGCGGGTCGGCCTCGGCAAAGATGGCAAAGGACAGGGTGATGGATTGCAACTGCAGGGAAATGTAAGGGGTGACGCCAATCACCGCGAGGATCGTCACGCCGGCTGCCAGCAGGTTCGACTTGCCATAGCGCGAAGACAGAAGGTCCGCGATCGAAGTGATCCTCTGACTGCGCCCGATCCGCACCAGTTTCCGCAGGCCCCACCACCAGCCGATCATCACCAGCGAGGGACCAAGGTAGATCGTCACAAACTCCAACCCTGACCGCACCGCGTAACCCACTGCGCCGTAAAAAGTCCAGGCTGTGCAATAGATTGACAACGACAGCGTGTAGATCAGCGGCGAGCGCATCCAGGCAGCGCTTTTCCCGCGGGTTGCCATCCGGTCGGCCCAAAAGGCAATGAAAAACAAAAAAGCCACATAGGCGAGACAGGCAACGGCAAGCATATTGAGGGAGGCCATCAGCTGTCCTCCGCTCCGTCCGGATCCCCTGCCCCGTCCAGCCCGCCGCCGGTCCAGTGATCGGCCCACCGCTGCACTGCGACACTAAAGGCAAAGCAGGCGCCGATCAGGCCGATCCAGACCGCAAAAACATAGATGTAGGCTGTCGACATGCTGACCCCGTCCCGCGCGGCCGGATGGGTCGAGGCTTCAGGCCACAGGAGCGGCAGCGCCAGCAGCAGTGCGCCCAGAACCGGCAGCAGCCGGGCAATGTCCATCAGCCGGCGGCGGCGGTAGGTCTGGCGTTCCGCGCGGGTGCCTGTCTGCTCTTCTGCGCCCCCGTCCCGGAACATCCCAGCCTTATCCCTGACCGGCCTGGGCGTGCAGGTCGCGCACCGCCGTCAGCACCTCGGCGTTGGAAAACGGTTTGGTCATGAAACGCGTCACCCCGGCTTTTTCCGCCATTTCCCGGTCGCGCATCTGACCCCGGGCGGTCAGCATCAGCACCGGCAAAGCGCCCATGCCGTCCTCCATGCGCAGCTCGCGGACGATCTCCAGACCGCTTTTGCCCGGCAGCATCAGATCCAGAATCACCAAATCGGGATCGGCACCGCGGATCACCTCCACCGCAGTGGCACCATCGGTATGCGCATCCACGCTCCAGCCGTCCCGTACCAGCAGAAACCGGATGGCCTCGGTGATATTCGGTTCATCTTCAATCAGAACAACATGCCTGCCCATCAGCAGATTTTCCTCCCGGCGCTGCTTGCCGGCCCGGCCGGCCGCAGGCGCATTCATTTTTGTGCAGGTTAGCCCCGTGCCGGTATGGCTGTCAAAACTCTTCCTTCAGGATCGACGGCTCGCGCCGTGCCGGACAGCCCTGGCGCGGGCAGATCCGGCAGCTGGCGCCCACCAGCTGCGGATCCTGTGCATCCTTGGCGCCGGGCAGGATCAGCATAACCGCCCGATATTGCGGATCAGCCCCGAAATCCGGCATCTCCTGCGGCCATGCCACTGCCATGCAGTCAAAGGCTGCCGCGTTGCGCCCCTGCTGCAGCACATTGCGCCGCACGGGAATATTCGGATGCACAAGCGCAGTGTACAACGGCCACAGCGGGCAGGAGGCACCGAAACGCGGCATCGCAAATCCGGCCACTGGCTTGCGGAACAATAGCGTGCCTGAGGCATCGCAGACCACCAGCCCGGCCTCCTGCCCGAGCAGCTCCTCCGGAAGCGCCGCCAGACGGCGCAGCACGGCAGGCAGCCCGCATTTAAAACGGCGCGCGATCGTCACCGGGGCAACCCCCTCCGCCTGGATTTCCTGGGCCAGCGCCTGCAGCGGCATTGCCCGGGCATCCGCCCGGTATTGCGCCAAGACTGCCTGTGCCACACTGCGGGCCGCCGGGCTTGTCATAGCAGAGGCCGACTGGACCAACTGCTCGGGCCCGGCCGACCCATCCTCAAGGGCAGGGAAGTGAAACCCGTTTTCCTGAAAGAAGGCCTCGGCTTCCTCTTGCGGCATGCCACGGCGGCCGTCGCTACTGTCGCCCTCATCCAGGAAATTCACCAGCGCCCGGCTGCTCTCCGACAGGCGCAGGGAATCTTCATTGAGGTTCTTGTGGAACCGGTCGCGCCACTCCGGCTCCAGCTCGCCGGTTTCTGCCAGGATTGACGCGGTGGAACGGATCGCCGCAGCGGTCGACAGCACTTCATGCACCGAAGCAGCCAGGTTTGGGTCATGGGTCAGCCGGTCCGACAGGGTTTCCACCGTGCGTTCCAGCGTGGCGATACGGCGATGACCGGTTGCCAGCACCTCGGCCCATCCCGGAAATCGGCCCGCAAATTCATCAACCCGGTCCAGCTCGGCCACCGGCACGCCGCTGTCCGCCGCCGCCTCCCGCAGGGTGGAGATCAGCGCCGCTTCGGCGCCCTCGCTCAGCATCGACGGCTCCACCCCCAGAACACTCGCGATATCAACCAGCAGCTTGCCGCCGATTCTACGCCGGTTGTGTTCGATCAGGTTGAGGTAGGAGGCGGAAATACCTGTCTCGCGCGCCAGTTCCGCCTGGCGCATTCCGAGGATCAGCCTGCGCTCGCGGATCCGGCTGCCGGTCAGGGTATCGCGTGCCATTCCGAGGGGCCTCCCAAAACACTGTCTTTTCAACAGTTTTCTGCATTGCAATATAACATAATTTACAGAGCATCACGAAATACTGTTCATTTCTTTACAGGATTTTCAAGCTGTAAAAGGGTATTATTGTCATAATTTACACATCGCACTCATACTGGCTTTGCACAAATAGTGCTGGTGCCGCGCGGAAGTGAGGAGCTGCAAGGCACCATTCATATTAGGGAGGAATACATGTCTGAATTTGACGCATCGCGCCGCAGAGTCTTGAAGACCGGCGCAATCGCAGGCGCTGGTGTGGCGCTGCCGACGATCTTCACCGCCTCTTCCGCCGCGGCCTTTACCAATGAACCGACCGGCGGCACCGTCACATTGGGCTTCAACGTTCCCCAGACCGGCCCTTACGCCGACGAGGGCGCCGACGAGCTGCGCGCTTATGAATTGGCGGTCGAGCATCTGAACGGCGGCGGCGACGGCGGCATGATGAACACCTTCAGCTCCAAGGCGCTGCAAGGGAGCGGCATCCTGGGCAAGCAAGTGGAATATGTCACCGGCGACACCCAGACCAAATCCGACGCCGCCCGCGCCTCTGCCAAATCGATGATCGAAAAAGACGGCGCGGTGATGATCACCGGCGGCTCGTCCTCGGGCGTGGCGATTGCGGTGCAGGGCCTCTGCCAGGAGGCAGGCGTGATCTTCATGGCCGGCCTTACCCACTCGAACGACACCACAGGCAAAGACAAGAAAGCCAACGGCTTCCGCCACTTCTTCAACGGCTACATGTCGGGTGCGGCGCTGGCGCCGGTTCTGAAGAATCTTTATGGCACCGACCGCACCGCCTATCACCTGACTGCCGACTACACTTGGGGCTGGACCCAGGAGGAATCGATTGCAGCCGCCACCGAGGCGCTGGGCTGGAATACCGTGAACAAGGTCCGCACGCCGCTGGCCGCGACCGACTTCTCCTCCTATATCGCGCCGGTTCTGAACTCGGGTGCGGACGTGCTGGTGCTGAACCACTATGGCGGCAACATGGTGAACTCGCTGACCAACGCGGTGCAGTTCGGGCTGCGCGACAAGGTGGTGAACGGCAAGAACTTCGAAATCGTCGTTCCGCTCTATTCCCGCCTGATGGCCAAGGGCGCTGGTGCCAACGTGAAGGGCATTCACGGCTCCACTAACTGGCACTGGACGCTGCAGGATGAAGGCTCCAAGGCCTTTGTGAAATCCTTTGGCACCAAATACGGCTTCCCGCCAAGCCAGGCCGCCCACACCACCTACTGCCAGACGCTGCTTTATGCGGATGCGGTTGAGCGTGCGGGCACCTTCAACCCCTGCGGCGTTGTCGAAGCACTGGAAGGGTTTGAATTCGACGGCCTGGGCAATGGCAAGACCCTGTACCGCGCCGAAGACCATCAGTGTTTCAAAGACGTGCTGGTTGTCCGCGGCAAGGAAAACCCGACCTCGGAATTCGACCTTCTGGAAGTGGTCGAGGTCACCCCGCGTGCACAGGTGGAATACGCACCGGACCACCCGATGTTCGCCGGCGGCCAGCTGGGCTCCTGCAACCCAGGCGCCTAAGCGCCGCCACTGGCACCGGAGTTATGCAATAATTCCGGGCCGGATTCCGCACAGGAATCCGGTTGCG
>NZ_JAXMOX010000044.1:0-26295 GCF_034669605.1 Leisingera sp. | reverse complement strand
ATCGCCAGCTGCTGGCCGATGTTGGCCTCCGTGAAGCGCTCGCCGTTGTGGCGCAGGACGCGGGCGCCGGCCTCGATGCATTTGGCGGCGAGCGGGATGTCGCCGGTTACCACCACATCGCCCGGGCCGCAGCGCCCGGCGATCCACATGTCGGCGACATCGGCGCCTTCGGAGACGATCACATTCTCCACCAGCGGATTCTGCGACGGGCGCAACCCGCCGTTGGAGACCACGAACATGCGCAGGCGGTGGCGGGTGGCAACCCGCTCGGCCTCCGCCTTGACCGGGCAGGCGTCGGCGTCGATGTAAAGCGCGGTCACTCTGCCGCCTTCTTCCCGGCCTCGGGCTTTGTCTCCGCCGCGGCCTCGGCCTTGGGGGCGGGTTTGGCCTTGCGGGCGGGTTTCTTCACCTTGAACTCCTCCGGGATCGGCATCCGGTTGAAGGCGTCGAGACCGGCGATTTTATACGCCTCGGCCAGGGTCGGATAGTTGAAGGTGTTCTGCACGAAGTAATCCACCGTGCCCTTGAGGTTCAGCACCGCCTGGGCGATGTGGATAAGCTCGGTGGCGCCTTCACCGACGATCTGCACCCCCAGTACCCGGCGGGTTTTCAAAGAGAACAGCATTTTCAGCATGCCGTGCTCCAGCCCCATGATGTGGCCGCGCGAGGTTTCGCGGAAGCGGGCGACGCCGACCTCATAAGGGATGCCACGCTCTTGCAGCTCTTCCTCGGACATGCCGCAGGTGGAGATTTCCGGCACCGAGTAGATGCCATAGGGGTACCAGGGGCTTTCCGGCAGCGTCGGGGTGTCGAGCGCATGGCAGGCGGCAACCCGGCCCTGCTGCAGCGAGGTCGAGGCCAGCGACGGATGCCCGATCACATCGCCGGCGGCATAGATGTGCGGCACCTCGGTCTGGTAGGTCTTGCGGTCGACGCTCAGGCGGCCGCGATGGTCGGTCTGCAGCCCGGTTGCGTCAAGATTCAGCGAGGCGGTGGCGCCCAGCCGGCCGGCCGCAAACAGCAGCATTTCGGCGCGCACGCGGCGGCCGTTGCTGAGGATCACCTCAACATATTCGCCGGCATCCTCGATGGTTTCAACCGCAGCGCCAAGCCGCAGGTCGACGCCGTTTTCGCGGATCTGGTGGGTGAATTCCTGGATCAGGGTCTTGTCGATGAAATCCAGGAAGCTCTCGCGCGGCTCGATCAGGGTGACGCGGACGTCAAGGGCGGCGAACATGGTGGCATATTCCACCCCGATCACGCCGGCGCCGATCACCACCAGCGAGCGCGGAATATCCGCCATTTCAAGGAAATCATCGCCATCGACCACGGTGCGGCCATTGAACGGAACATAGTCCGGGCGGTAGGTGCGGGTGCCGGTGGAGATCAGGAATTTCTCTGCCGTCAGCCGGGTGGTTTCGCCGGCTTCGGTGGCGATCTCCACTTCGTTCGGGCCGATGAATTTGGCCAGCCCCATCAGCGTGTCCACATGGTTGCGGTTGAACTGGTGCTCCAGCACGTCAACCTCGTGGTCCAGTGTCTTGTGCAGGCGCGCCTTCAGGTCATCGGCGAGGATGTCATCCTTCACCCGGTAGGAGCGGCCGTAAAAGCTGCGTTCGCGCCAGCCGGAAAGGTTCAGCACGGTTTCGCGCAGGGTTTTTGACGGGATGGTGCCGGTATGCACCGACACCCCGCCGAGACGGTCCTTGCGGTCGATCACCAGCACCCGGCGGTGCAGCTTGCCGGCCTGGATGGCAGCGGCGCGGCCCGAGGGGCCGGAGCCGATGATGATCAGGTCATAATCAAAGTCTTCACTCATGGCCGCGTCCTTTGTTGCTTAGGTCTGGTACAGCGCGTCGGCATGGAAGGAGACGTGCTCCTCCATGAAGGTCGACACGAAGAAATAGCTGTGGTCATAGCCCGGCTGCATCCGCAGGGCGGCCTGCTGGCGGCGCTCGGCCGCCGCGTGCGCCAGCGCCTCGGGCTTCAAGAGGTCGATGAACTGGTCGCTGGTGCCGGTGTCGATCAGGATCGGACCGTCAAAGCCTTTTTCCCGCATCAGCAGGGTGGCGTCGTGTTTGGCCCAGGCGGATTCATCACCGCCCAGATAGGCGTGCAGCTGCTTGCGGCCCCAGTCTGAGGCCGTGGGGTTGCAGATCGGCGCAAAGGCGGAGACCGATTTGTAGCGGCCCGGCAGGTTCATCGCCAGGGTGAGCGCGCCGTGGCCGCCCATGGAATGGCCGGTGATCGCCTGGCGGCTGAGGTCGATGGCGAAGTTTTCGCCCAGCAGCGCGGGCAGTTCCTCGGCCACGTAGTCCCACATGCGGAAATGCGGCGCCCAAGGGGTCTGCGTGGCGTTCACATAGAAGCCCGCGCCCTGGCCCAGGTCGTAGGCGTCATCATCGGCCACGCCTTCGCCGCGGGGGCTGGTGTCGGGGAAGACGATGGCGATGCCCTGCTCGGCGCACCAGGCCTGGGCGCCGGCCTTGGTCATCGCGTTTTCATGGGTGCAGGTGAGGCCCGACAGGTACCACAGCACCGGCACCGGGCCGTCCTTGGCTTCCTCCGGCAGGAACAGGCCGAATGTCATATCGCCGCCGGTGGCGCTGCTGGCGTGTTTGTAGACGCCCTGGGTGCCGCCAAAGGCGCGGTTCTCGGAAACGGTTTCCATCGGTAAGGCTCCTTAATTCTGTTAGCTCTACCGCTATCCGCAGTTGGCCTCAGGGTCCAGCGGGTGGGCGGCAGCAATGCCGGTTTTTGCGGCACGAGGCTTGCGAAACCGCAAACATTCGGACTGCAGGCCGGGGGAGGGCTCCCGCCCGTCGCAGCAACATGGCGCAGGAAGATGGGGCAGGTTCCGCTCCGGCCAGCTGCGCGCTGGCGGCAGCCAGGGCGCCCTGCGGGCGCGGGCGCTTTCCGGGGCGGGCGGGGGGCGTGTCAGGAGACCCAGGCGATCACCGCAGGCACGGTGACGATCGACAGCACGGTCGAGATCAGGATGGCGGCAGAGGCCCGCTGCGGCGCGACGCCGTAATGCTGCGCCAGCATGTAGACATTGCCCGCCACCGGCAGCGACGCGGCGGCGATGGCCACCGCGGCGGCGAACGGCGCAGCGGGGATCAGCCACAGCACGGCGGCGGCGACGCAGGCCGGGTGCAGCACCAGTTTGGCAAAGCTGAGCCAGCCGGAGACCTGGACCCTTTCGGCAGATTTCGAGGCCAGCGAGGCGCCGATGGCAAACAGCGCGCCGGGGGTGGCGGCGCCGCCGAGGATGGTGAGAAAGTCGTTTGCGGGCGCGGGGATCGGCCAGGCAGACGCCGACCAGGCAAGGCCTGCGCAGATCGACAGGATCATCGGGTTCTTCAGCAGACCCAGCCCCACCAGTTTCAGCGTGGCCAGCTGCACGCCCGCTCCCTGGCCCTGGCCGCGGCCGGTGTTGATCAGAATGACAATCAGCGAGGAGAACACCACCAGATCGACGCTCAGCACCACCATCATCGGCGCCACGGAGGCAGGCCCGAACAGGATCGCCATCATCGGCAGCCCCAGGAAACCGACATTGCCGATCGCGGCGCATTGCGCCTCGACCGCTGCGGTGGGCATGTCCAGCCCGCGGACCCAGGCCACGGCGGTCACCAGCAGGTAGACCGCCAGCGTGCCGGCCAGGTAGCCGAGAATCAGGGCAGGATCGAAGATTTCGGCAAAGGACAGGTTGGCGGCAAAGCCGAAGATCATCGCCGACAGCGGGAAGTAGAACACGAAGCGGGTGAGGTAGGCGGTGGCGTCCTCGGTGAAGAAGCGGCTGCGCCCGGCCCAATAGCCAAGGCCGATGATTGCGAAGAAGGGAAGGGTGCGGAAGAAGATTTCGGCCATGGGGCGAACTGGTAACGGGATTTGACCAATTGGCAAAGAGCCTTTTGCCGCGGGGAAGGCGGGAGGCTCCCGCCTGTTCAGGGCATTCCGGAGAATGCCCGTCGCAGTTGGGGGTGGCCCCGTGCGCTGCACGGGGCAGGGTTGCCGCCGGGACGCGGTCTGCGGGCCGCTGCACCTTGAGCGCGCCGCCTCTGTTGCGAGGCCGTCCCGCAGCGCGCCAGCGCTGCCGGGCCCAACCGGGGAGGGGCAGGCTGCGGCTGCTCCGGCGCGGGCGGGAGTGCTGCCGGTGCCGTGTCTCAGCCGCTGCCGATCAGCGCGCCTGCGCCCAGCACCAGCGCGCCGCCCAGCACAACCTGCATCGCGGCGCGCCAGAACGGGGTTTGCATGAAGCGGTTCTGGATCCAGGCAATCGCCCAAAGCTCCACAAAGACAATCAGCAGGGCGAGGGTGGTGGCGGTCCAGAAGTCCGGGATCAGATAGGGCAGGGCGTGGCCGAGGCCGCCGAGGGTGGTCATCACCCCGGAGGCCAGCCCGCGTTTGACCGGCGAGCCGCGGCCGGAGAGTTCGCCGTCGTCCGAGGCCGCCTCGGTGAAACCCATCGAGATGCCGGCCCCGACCGAGGCCGCCATGCCGACCAGAAAGGTGGTCCAGGTGTCCTGGGTGGCAAAGGCGGTGGCAAAGATCGGCGCCAGGGTGGAGACCGAACCGTCCATCAGCCCGGCCAGCCCCGGCTGCACCCAGGTCAGCACGAACTGGCGGTGGGCGGCGCGGTCCTCGTCCGCGCGGGTGTCCGTATCCAGATGCGTGTCCTGCAACTCGCCCGCGAGGGCCTGATGGCCGGCCTCGGCTGCGGCCAGATCGCCCAGCAGCTTGCGGGTTGCGGCATCCTGCGTCCGGGCGGCGGCGGCGGTGTAGAAGCGCTCGGCGTCGCGCTCCATCGCGCGGGCCTCGCCGCGGATGCGGTCGAGGCTGAGGTTTTCCATCAGCCAGACCGGGCGGCGGGCATAGAAGCCCGCCACATGCTCGCGCCGGATCAGCGGAATTGCCGGCCCGAATCGTGCCTGGTGCAGGTCGATCAGCCGGGCGCGGTGCTCGTCTTCTTCTGCCGCCATGCCGTCGAACATTGCCGCCGACGCAGGATATTCGGCGCGCAGCCGCTCCGCATAGCCGCGGTAGATCCGCGCATCATCTTCTTCTGAAGCAATTGCCAGGGCCAGAACCTCTTGCCCGGTCAGCTCTGCAAAGCGCTTGCGCTGGGTGAAAAACCGCATCATCTGCCCTCAATTTAGAATTATTCTAACTATACCCCTTCCGCGCGCCGCCGCAAGACTCAACGGGTAATGCTGTTGCAAAGCGGCGGCGCGGATTACATTAGGGTCAGACCGTGCTGCCTGCAGCCCGTATCCCGAGGAGCCCGCATGAACCAGCAAGCCAGCGTCCTGCGCACCGGCCGGAAATTCGATCAGGTCCTGGCAGGGGCCCGCGCGGTTTTCCTGGCTGACGGGTTCGAGGGGGCGAGCGTCGACAAGATCGCCAAGGCGGCGGGCGTGTCCAAGGCGACGCTGTACAGTTATTTCCCCGATAAGCGGGTGCTGTTCATGGAGGTGGTGCGTTCGGTCTGCGGGCAGCAAGCGGATGCCTCGCTGGATCTGGAAACGGGCTGCTGCGGCCCGCGGGAGGTTCTGCGGGCGGCGGCGGAGCGCATTCACGGCGCCTTGCTGGGCGGTTTCAGCCTGCAGCTGTTCCGCATCTTTGTGGCCGAGGCCGACCGCTTCCCTGAGCTGGGGCCGATGTTTTATGAGAGCGGGCCGATGGTGATGCACGCGGAGATCCGTGAATACCTGGAACGGGCTGCGGAGCGGGGCGAGCTGGCCATTGCGGATGCCGATCTGGCCGCCGCGCAGTTTGCTGAGCTGTGCAAGGCGGATATCTTTCTGCGCTTCCTGTTCAAGATCGACGGGACCTTCAGCGAGGCCGAGCGCGAACGGGTGATCAGCGGTGCAATTGACACCTTCATGGCGCGTTACGGGGTTTGAGCGGACCCTTCCGGCCGCAAGCCGGAACGGTCAGTGGGTGGTGAAGGCGTTCGGCGTGTTGCGGTAGGTCTCGTGGCAGCTGAGGCAGCTTTGCACCAGGCTGGGCAGGGTGCGGCGCAGGGCGGGCAGGGACCGGGTGCTGAGGTTGCGGGCGGCTGCTTCGGCGCTGTCTGCGCGGGCTTTGAAATCTTTCCAGCCGTGCCAGATCGAGGGCCGCGCATGGGAGCGCGGATCCATCTGGGCCTTCTTGAAATGCTTGCGGATTGCGCCGGTGGATCTGATCAGCTGCCGCCGCGCCGCGCGGGCCCTGTCCCGGTCGAAAGAGCTGCGCCCGGCCATCATGCCGGTCAGCACATCCATCGCCGCCTTTTGCGAGGTCATCAGGGCCATTCTGCGTGTCACATGCTTGCTGTCGCCGTCCCTGGCTGTGACCGGAGCGGTGCTGCCAATGGCAAGGGCTGCGAGGAGTGCCATGAAGGCAATGGTTTTGAACAGGCGGATGCTCATCGGGCTGCCCCCGGGCGGATCGGCCGAATCGCATGACAGGAACAAAATAAGAACATATGCTGTGGAACTCCTGTAATCCGCCGCCTGCCGGCCCCTGCTGCCCGATCTGCCCATGCCCCACCGCCGCATCTTATCGCTTTGGTTTCCGCGCCTTGGCGCCGAACGTATCATGCGGGCAGAGCGCGGCGGCATTGCCGGGCCGCTGGCTGTTGCCGGGGAAGTGTCCAACACCCAGGTTATTTCTGCGTTAAACACGGCGGCTTCGGCGGAAGGTTTGCAGCCGGGCCAGCCGCTGCGCGATGCCCATGCGATGTGTGCGGGCCTGGTGGTGCGGCCGCGCAACCGGGCGGCTGAGGCGGTGTTCCTGGCCGCCCTCAGGCGCTGGGCCGGCAAGTTCAGCCCCTGGGTGGCAGCGGCCGGGGAGGACGGGCTGACCATCGATCTTACCGGCTGCGCGCATCTGTTCGGCAGCGAGGCGGCGCTGATGGCGGCGGCGGGGCAGGACTGTGCAGAGATGGGCCTGAGCGTGCAAATGGGGCTGGCGGATACCCTGGGTGCGGCCTGGGCGCTGGCGCGCTACGCGGGCGAGGACGCGGCGCCGGACCGCTCGGGCGATGCCATCGACCAGGAGGCCCGGGCGACCCGGTCCCGGGCGCAAAAGCGCCGCCCGCGGCAAAGCGCCGAACGCCGCCACTGTACCCGCGGCGGTGCGGCGCCGCAGCTGCAGGCGCCGCCGCCGCCGGAGGCGGGGCGGATTGCGGAACCGGGGCAGGCTTACGGCGCGCTTGGGCCGTTGCCGGTGGCGGCCTTGCGGCTGGACGGCGCCACGGTGGCGCAGCTGAACCGGCTGGGGTTGCGGCGGATCGGCGATCTGCTGGGGCAGCCGCGGGCCGGCCTGGCGCGCCGGTTCGGCCGCGGGCTGGTCTTGCGGCTGGATCAGGCGATGGGCAGCGCGCCGGAGCCGGTCTCGCCCGCGCGCAGCCCGGATCATTTTGCGGTGCGGCTGACCCTGCCGGAGCCGATCGGGCTGATGGAGGATCTGCTGGCGGGGATCGACCGGATGCTGCCCAGGCTGTGCGCCCGGCTGGAAGCGCGCGGCAAGGGCGCGCGGGTGCTGCGGCTGGAGGCGCACCGCTGCGACCAGGAGATGGAGGCCGTGACCCTGGGCCTGGCGCGCGCCAGCCGTGAGCCGGACCGCATCCGGCCGCTGTTGGAGATGAAGCTGGAGCAGATTGATGCGGGCTATGGCATCGACATGCTGCGGCTGGAGGTGCTGCAGGCCGAAGCGATCCACGCCCGCACCCCCGCGGGCCATATGCAGGCGGGGGCCGCGGCGCGGGCGCGGCAGGAGGACGGCGCGGCGCTGGAGGATCTGATCGGCCGCCTGGGCGCGCGGCTGGGGCTGGAGGCGATCACCCGGTATCACCCGGCAGCGAGCCATATTCCGGAAAAGACCTTTACCGTGCAGGCGGCAGCCTGGTCGGAGCCTGCGGCCGGAGGCACCGGGGACTGGCCCGTGCCGCCGCGGCCGCGGCCGCTGCTGCTCTGGCGGCCCGAGCTGGTCACCGCGCCGGAGCGGCCTGAGGTGCCGGAGCGTTTCCGCTGGCGGGCGCGCGACTGGGAGCTGGCCGGGGCCGAAGGGCCGGAGCGGATTGCGCCGGAATGGTGGCTGGAGGACCCGGAGTGGCGCAGCGGCGTGCGCGATTACTGGGTGGTGGCGACCCGAAGCGGCGAGCGGCTGTGGCTGTTCTTTGCCCATGGCGGCGCGCTGTCGCCGGGCTGGTTCTGCCATGGGTCGTTTGCGTGACGGGACAGGCGGGAAACAGTTCGCTGCGCGGCGAAGGGTTTTGCTTGGGCCTGCCGGAAGGACGCGGGTAGAGTGCAACCATGATCACACCGCGTTTCGACATTCTGGGCCAGGCCATCAGCGACGCCAGCCGCACGCAGATGCTGTGCGAGCTGATGGAGGGGCGCGCCTATACCAACAAGGAGCTGGCGGCGGCAGCCGGGGTGACGCCGCAGACCGCCTCGGCGCATTTGCGGCTGCTGCAGGATGCCGGGCTGGTGGTCGCCGAAAAGCGCGGCCGCTGTGTCTATCACCGGCTGGCCGGGCCGGAGGTGGCGCATGCGCTGGAGCAGCTGGCGGCGATTGCGCCCGCAGACAGCCTGCACCGGGCGCAGCAGCGCAAGGCGGGGGATCTGGCACAGCTGCGCAGCTGCTATGACCATCTGGCCGGGCCTTTGGCTGTGGCGATGACCCGGGCGCTTCTGGACCGCGGGATGCTGCGGCAGGAACACGGCGCCTTTTGCGCTGTTCCGGCCGGCGAATGGCTGAAGCTTGGGGTTGTTCTGCCTGACAAACCGGGCCGCGAGCCCTTTGCCCGGCCCTGTCTGGACTGGACCGAGCGCAAGCTGCATGTGGCGGGGCCGATGGGGCGGCTGATGCTGGATCACGCCCTGGACAGCGGCTGGGTCAAGCGCCGCCGGCACAAGCGCGGGCTGGCGCTGACAACGCCTGGAGCACGCGCGCTGGAGCAGGTTCTGGGCCTCAGCTGCGGCGGGCTGGTGGCGGCCTGAGGCAGGCCCGAGCGGGCTGAGAACAGGGGGCAGAGCCTGTGCGTCTTCTGCATCACAGCAAAATTCGAAGCGGATAAACCTTGATTTGCCCGGGAAACGGCGCAACCTATACACTATGAGCTTTGATCAGGTGCAGCCTTTTCCCGGATCTTCCTACCCTCAGCAAGTCGCGTTTGACCGGCGGGAACTGTCGGTCATTATGACGTTGTACGGCCGCATGGTCGCGGCGGGGGAATGGCGCGACTACGGGATTGCCTGCCTGCGTGATCTGGCAGTTTTTTCCATCTTCCGGCGCACCGCAGAGCATCCGCTTTACCGGATCGAAAAGCGCCCCAGGCAGCGGCAGCGGCAGGGGCAGTATTCGGTGGTGGGCATGGACGGGCACATCCTGAAGCGCGGCGCCGATCTGAAGACCGTTTTGCGGGTGCTGGAGCGCAAACTGATCCGGTCTGTGGACTGACGGGTGCGGCTGCTGCCGCAGAGGGACCGGAAAACTCAAATTTTCCGGTCAGAAAACTTCGCAAGATTTTCACTGCCTGCGGCGGCTGATGCCGGTCACGCCAGCCGTTTATGTGCGGTGACCGGGCCGTCGCCCTGGGCCTGGATCCGTTCAACCGCCTCTTCTATGGGGTCGATCGCCACCGCCATATCATGCGCGTTGGCGTGGATCAGAGTGCGGGAGTCCCGCACCAGCGCCACATGGCCTTTCCAGAACAGCAGGTCGCCGCGCTGATAGTCTTTGGATGCGGCTGCCTCTCCCAACTCTGCCTCCTGCATGCCGCTGTCGCCGGGGCAGGGCAGGCCGCAGGCCAGCAGCGCCGCTTGCACCAGGCCGGAACAGTCGATGCCGAACCGGCTGTTGCCGCCCCAGAGGTAGGGGGTGCCGAGAAACAATTCCGCCACTGCCGCCGGATCCGCGGCATGGGCGCCCAGCGGCGACAGGTGGCGGGCGGGAATGAACCCCAGATTGGTGTCAAGAAACCGTCCGGTGCCGCCCAGGACCTGCACCCGGCTGCCATGGCTGAGCGCCTGCGTCTCCGGCGATTTGAAGTCATCCGCCGAATAGCTGTGGGTCGCCGGGGCGCTGACCCAATGGGTGGCTTCAAACGGCGCTGTAAGGGCCGTGCCGGGCACATATCCGACGTAGGAATCCTTGGCGGCTTGCACAAACGACCAGCCGTTCCGGTCCTCGTAGACGGTCACCGGCTCGCCATAGAGAAGCTGGCGGTCGCGGGCGCCGTCCGGCGCGCGCAAAAGGTCCGCAACCGGCACCCCGATGCGGGCAGCGGTGCCCGCGACCAGGTCCAGGCCCGCGGGCGCATCTTTCAGATGCGCGGCGGCGATGCGGGTATTTATGGGCGTGCGGCGTTGGTCTGGCATGGGATCACAGCTCCAGCAGGTCAGGCAGCGCCGCAAACAGGGCGCGGGCCCCCTGCAGGGCGCCGCCCTTGGGGCGGCCGGGGGCGGCGCTGGGGGTCCAGCCGTAGATGTCGAAATGCATGTAGCGGGCATCGCCGGCAAAGCGGCGCAGGAACAGCGCGGCGGTGATCGAGCCTGCAAAGCCGCCGGAGGGCGCATTGTCCAAATCCGCAATGCCGGGTTCGATCATGGTCTCGTAAGGGTCATAAAACGGCATCCGCCAGACCGGGTCGGCGGTATGCGCGGCACTGGCCGACAGGGCTGCGGCATCGGTATCGCGGTCGGTGTAGAAGGGCGACAGGTCGGGGCCGACGGCGACGCGCGCGGCACCGGTGAGGGTGGCCATGGAGATCAGCAGATCCGGCTCTTCCTCGGCGGCCAGCGTCAGCGCGTCGGCCAGCACCAGGCGGCCCTCGGCGTCGGTGTTGTTGACCTCGACCGTCAGCCCCTTGCGCGAGGTCAGCACGTCGCCGGGGCGGAAGGCGGGGCCAGAGACGGCGTTTTCCACCGCCGGAATCAGCACCCGCAGTTGCAGCTTCAGCCCGGCGGCCATGATCATCCGCGCCAGCCCCAGCACATTGGCGGCGCCGCCCATGTCCTTTTTCATCAGCGCCATGCTGTTTCCGGGCTTCAGGTTCAGCCCGCCGGTGTCGAAGCAGACGCCCTTGCCCGCCAGGGTCAGCCGCGGCCCGGCGCTGCCCCAGCGCAGCTCGATCAGCCGCGGCGCGCGGTCCGAGGCGCGCCCCACCGTGTGGATCAGCGGAAAGTTCTGCGCCAGCAGATCCTCGCCCAGAATGGTAGAGGTCTCGGCGCCGAATTCTTCTGCCAGGCCCTCGGCGGCAGCCTGCAGCTCTGCAGGGCCCATGTCGGAGGCGGGCGTGTTGATCAGGTCGCGGGTCAGGCATTCGGCGGCGGCGAGGGATTCCACGGCGCCTGCATCCAGACCATCCGGCGCCACCAATGCGGCGGTCTGTGCCGCGTTTTCCTTGTAGCGGTCAAAGCGGTAACCGGTCAGCAGCCAGCCCAGCGATTCGGTTGCGGCAGCTTCCTGCGGCAGGCCGGAGGCGATCCGGTAGGTCCCGGCGGGCAGTTTCGCGGCGGCCTCGGCCAGCACAAAGCGCAGGCGCGTGCGCGCGGCGGCATTGCCATAGCCGGCCAGGGCCATTTCAAATGTGCCATCCGCCGCCGGCACGGCCAAAGCCTGGCCGCAGGCGCCGGTGAAGCCCTGCGCCGTTGCCCAGGCCTGAACACGCTGCGGCTGGCTGGAGAGCCAGCTGTCGAAAGTGTCGCTTGCGATGACATGCACAGGACAGGCGTCCGGGCTGGACGCGGCAAAGACGGGCGGCATGGGCATACTCCGGTTGCGGATCAGTAATGATGCGCCAGAGTAGCCGCCGCAGCGCCGCCTGCAAGCCCTGCCGGCCGCGGATCTGTCAGATCGTCATGTCCTGCTGATCCCAGACCGCGGTCAGCGAGCGTTCGCCCACCCGCATCAGCCGGAACAGGATCGCGGCCACCGCCGGAGCATCCTCGGCATCAATGGCCACGGTCGCATCCCTGGCAATGGCTGACAGCGCCGTCATGCCGATCTGATCGGCCATTGCGATCAGCGACCGGGCGCTTTTGCGCAGGCTGACCATGTCGTTCTGCCGCCAAAGCCGCTCGCAATGCGTCAGGCGCACGGCCATTTCTTCGACCGCCCGGCAGACCACATCTTCGGCACCGGCTTCGCCGAGCTGATCGTAAAGCGAAGAGAGTTTATTAGGATCAAGGCACACTTTTTCCGCGTGCATCACTGTTAAAATATTGGCCACCACATTCACCCAAGTTGTATGTACCCCCACGGCACAACTGCCAATTTGGACCCGACAAGTTTTCAAAAGGTTTCCAGTGCGGTGATCAAATCCCTCGAATTTACTGACAATGCGGGGTATCACGTCCGGCAACGCGCAAACAATCGGAGGATTCGACAATGGAATTTGCCAAACCTCTCCCCAGTTATCTGGTGACCCGCTACCACGGCTGGAAAGCCACATCCTACAAGGAAAACCAGGGCTGGTACCGCCGCCTGGCCACCGAAGGGCAGCGTCCGCGCGCCATGGTGATCTCCTGCTGCGACAGCCGCGTGCATGTGACCTCGATCTTCGGGGCTGATCAGGGTGAATTCTTCATTCACCGCAATATCGCCAATCTGGTGCCGCCGTTTGCGCCCGATGGCGATCACCACGGCACCTCGGCGGCGGTGGAATATGCGGTGACAGCGCTGAAGGTCTCGCATCTGATCGTGCTGGGCCATTCGCAGTGCGGCGGCGTGCAGGGCTGCATCGACATGTGCAAGGGCAACGCGCCGCAGCTGGAAGAGAAGACCAGCTTTGTCGGCCGCTGGATGGAGATTCTGAGGCCCAAGTTCGACGGCGTTGCCGGGATCGAGGATCCGGAGCAGCAAGCGCGCCAGTTTGAGCGCCAAGCCGTTGTTGCATCATTGGAAAACCTGATGACCTTTCCCTTCATCGAATCGTCGGTGAAGGCCGGACAGCTGAGCCTGCATGGCCTGTGGACCGACATCGGCGAGGGCGGGCTGGAATGTTATGATCCCAAGACGGGCGTGTTTGCGCCAGTCTGACGTCATGCCGGGGTTTTGCTGATACCAAAAGCAGCTGCCAGATTGGCGGCTGCTTGCGTATAGCCGCCGCCGGCCCCATCGACAAAGTGGATGTGGTCGTCCTCCACCGGCGAGGGCACGATGCAGGTGACCATGGCGGCGTCTTGTTCGTGCAGCCCGAATTGCACCAGCCCCGCGCCGGCGGCCTGCTGCAGACGGTCGCGGATCCGGCTGCTGATGGCCGGGGTGCAATCCAGCGTCATCTTCAGACCGTCGTCAAATTTGCGAAAGTCGGAATGGGCTTTGAGAACGGACAGGTAATGCACCGGGTCAAAGGCGCCCGCCGGGCGCTTCAAGGCGAAAAGCGCGCCGGCAAAGAGGCTGTGGAAGAATAGATAAAACTTCCGCAAAACCACCGGCTGATTCCCGCGGGACGCCTGGGCTTCCAGCGCCAGGCCGGCGGGTGGAAAGCGCAGTTTCGGGCCGGAATCGGGCACCGGGTGGCCGTCTTCCGCAAGTTCAGAGGCCAGATCCAGCAATTCTGCCGAGAGCCGGGCAAAGGCCCGCGGGCTGGTGCCCGGCGCGGGCTGGGCCACCACCGACAGGATAATGCCGTTCCGTGCGGGTGTGTTGCTCCAGCGGCAGGACAGGCCGCTGAGGTCGGGCGGTCCGGCCTGCGGGGCGGCGGCCACCGTAAAGGCGCCGGCCTTCATTTGCGTCTCGGCCCAGGCCAGGCCGCCGCCGTTGAACATGGCGAAATCCGCGTGGTCCGACACCGCATAGCGGGCAATCCGGACATCCAGCCCCTCGGCCCGGATCCGATCCATCGGCACCATCGCAGCCCGCAGGCTGACGCCGTATTCCGCTTCGGTCCAGCTGCGCAGACCCGCCAGCACCGTCTTGGCGGTGTCCTTGTGCCGGGCCGGCACCGCAAAGGAGGCGCCGTCGCCGCCGAAGATAAAAGGGAACGCCTCGCCCTGCAGCGCATTGCGCATGGCGGCGATCACTGCGGCGCCGATCATGTTGACGGTCTTGTAGCGGCCCGCCGCCGCCAGCCCGGTGGAGTTGACGATATCGGTGCAGCACAGGTGCCAGTCCGGCGGCAGCGGCACAAAGGCTTCCGGAGCCGCAAGGCTGTCGAAGGACCGGGTTTTCGGCAGGCCGGCATAGAAGCTGTCTGTCGTCATTCGATTCCCGCCCCAGTAACCCGTCCCAGTAACCCGCGCCAGTGACCTGCCGTCTCTTCCTAAACGAATTGTGTGTCTGGGCCAAACATGCAAGCTGTGCCGCGGAAATGGCAAGCCGGGGAGCGGGGAATGCAGGCAGGATTGGTCTTATTGTGCCTCGCTTACGTGCTGAGCCAGTTTTTCCGTGCTTTTCTGGCGGTGCTGTCCAGCGTGCTGGCGCAGGATATCGGAGCGGCGCCGGATGATCTCGCCTTTGCGTCGGGCATGTGGTTCCTGTCCTTTGCGGCAATGCAGCTGCCGGTGGGCTGGGCGCTGGACCATGCGGGGCCGCGCCGGACCGCGGCGCTGCTGCTGCTGCTGGGCGGCGGCGGCGGGGCGGCGCTGTTTGCCGCGGCGGCCGGGCCCTTGCATGTCAGTATCGCGATGTTTCTGATCGGCATCGGCTGTTCGCCGGTGCTGATGGCCTCTTACTATATCTTTGCGCGCCAGTACCCGCCTGCGCGGTTTGCGACCCTGGCGGCGCTGATGCTTGGGGTGGGGTCGGCCGGCAATCTGGTCGCCTCCTACCCGACAGCGCTGGCGGTGGATCTGTTCGGCTGGCGGCAGACGCTGGCGGGGCTGGCGGTGGTTTCCGCGGTGGTGGCGGCCGGGCTCTTTGTGACCGTGTCAGATCCGGACAAGCCGGACGGCGAGCACAAGGGATCGGTGCTGGATCTGCTGAAGATGCCGGCGCTGTGGGCGATTTTCCCGCTGATGCTGGTGGCCTATGCGCCGTCAGGGGCGCTGCGGGGGCTGTGGATCGGGCCCTATCTGAACGACCTTTACGGGCTCAGCACCCAGCAAGTGGGGCTGGCAACGCTGGTGATGGGGGCAGCGATGATTGCCGGCACTTTTCTATATGGGCCGCTTGACCGGATGCTGGGCACCCGCAAATGGGTCATACTGGGCGGCAACCTGCTGGCGTGCCTGGCGTTGGGCGGATTGATTCTGGCGGCTGGCACGCCGGTCTGGATGCCGGTTTTGCTGATGGCGGCGGTCGGGTTCTTTGGCGCCTCCTTCCCGGTGATCATGGCGCATGGCCGCGCCTTTGTGCCGCCGCATCTGGCCGGGCGCGGGGTCACATTGCTGAATTTCTTTGGCATCGGCGGGGTGGGAATCATGCAGTTCGCCACCGGCCGCATCCATGCGGGAATGGCCGGAGCGGACCTTTCCCTGCCCTATACCGGGATTTTCAGCTTCTTTTTGGTCTGTTTGGCGTTGGGATGCGCCATTTATCTGCTGAGCCGGGACAGCATGGACTGATCCGGGACTTTAAACTTTTCCCCGGAGGCAGTATCACTCCGCCGCCGGCCATGGGGCCGGGCATTACTGGAGAAACAGACAAATGGGTTACCGCATCGTCGTCGTTGGCGCCACTGGCAACGTGGGCCGCGAAATGCTGAACATCCTGGCCGAGCGCCAGTTCCCTGTGGATGAGATCGCTGTGCTGGCCAGCCGCAAATCTCTCGGCACCGAAGTCAGCTTTGGCGATAAGACACTGAAGACCCAGGATCTGGACACCTTCGATTTCAGCGGCTGGGACATGGCGCTGTTTGCCGTCGGCTCTGCCGCGACCAAGGATTACGCGCCCAAGGCCGCTGCCGCCGGCTGCACCGTGATCGATAACTCGTCGCTGTACCGTTACGATCCGGACATTCCGCTGATCGTGCCGGAGGTGAACCCGGACGCCGTGCACGGCTATGCCAAGAAGAACATCATCGCCAACCCCAACTGTTCCACCGCGCAGATGGTTGTCGCCCTGAAGCCGCTGCATGACCGCGCCAAGATCAAGCGCGTTGTCGTCTCGACCTATCAGTCGGTGTCCGGCGCGGGCAAAAACGGCATTGATGAGCTGTGGGACCAGACCAAGTCGATTTACAACCCGACCGATGACAAGCCGGCCCGGCAGTTTACCAAGCAGATCGCCTTTAACGTCATTCCGCATATCGACGTCTTCATGGAAGACGGCTCGACCAAGGAAGAGTGGAAGATGGTCGCCGAGACCAAGAAGATCATCGACACCTCGATCAAGGTCACCGCGACCTGTGTCCGCGTCCCGGTGTTTGTCGGCCACTCGGAAGCCGTGAACATCGAGTTCGAGGACTTCCTGGACGAAGACGAGGCCCGCGATATCCTGCGCGAGGCGCCGGGCGTCATGGTGATCGACAAGCGTGAAGACGGCGGCTATGTGACCCCGGTGGAATGCGTCGGTGATTTCGCCACCTTCATCAGCCGAATCCGCCAGGATTCGACCATCGAGAACGGCCTGAACCTGTGGTGCGTCAGCGACAATCTGCGCAAGGGCGCGGCCCTGAACGCGGTGCAGATTGCCGAGCTGTTGGGCCGTGAGGTCCTGAAGAAAGGCTGAGGTTTCCTGCCATTCTGATGAGGGGCCGCTTCGCAAGAGGCGGCCCTTTTCTTTGGCGTGGCCTCCGGGCGGGGCGGCGGTTAGGGTCGGCATCGGGCGGGCAGTTTTGCGCCGCGGATATTTGTTTGAGAGATGCCAATGCGATTTCCCCTGATGGCCTTTGCCGTCACTTCCTTTGCCGTGTCTGCCGCACCCTTTGCGGCGGCTGAAACTATTCCCGTCAGCAGTTCTGTGTCGGAGGTGACGCTGTACCCGGGGCTGGCAGAGGTCACCCGCGGCGCCGCGCTGGCTCTGCCGGCAGGCCGCCACCGGCTGATCCTGCAGAATGTTCCCAGGACCGCCTTGCTGGAGACCCTGCAGGTTGAGATCGCCGGCGCCCGCCGCGTCGCCACCCTGCTGCGCGAGGATTATGTGCCGCCGCGCAATGCCAATGATCCTGAGGCCGAGGCTGCAGAGGCGCAAGTGCGCGAGGCCGAGGCGCGGATTGCAGCGGTGCGGGATGAGGCTGCGCGGGCCCGTTCCGGGGTGCGGGCGGCGGAGGCTTCGATTGGCTTCCTGCAGCAATTGGGCGCGAACGAAGGGCTGGCGGCAGCGGATGCCGCCGCGCTGAGCGCGATTGCCCGGATGATTTCGGACGAGGCAGCCGGGGCCAGCCAGGCGGCGGTGGCGGCAGAGGCAGAGGCACGCCGGATCGAGCTGCAGCTGGAGCACCTGGAAGAGGAATTGGCAAAGGCGCAGGCGGCGCTGGCTGCGATCACGCTGGAAGATAAAGACCGTCTGTTTATCGCCGTGGATATCGAGGCCGAACAGGCGGGCGAGGGCGCTATCAAGGTCAGCTACTACACCGCGGGTGCGGGCAATACCGGCTGGCAGCCGTCCTACGAGATGCATCTCAGCACCGTGGCGGAGCAGCAGGTCATCCTGAAACGGGCGGTGATGCTGGTGCAGGACACCGGCGAAAATTGGCAGGACGTGGGGCTGACGCTGTCGACCGCGGTTCCTGGCGGGCAGGGCAGCCCGGCTGTCTTGCATCCCTGGCTGCGGCGGATCGAGGAACCGCAGCCGCGGAGAACGCTGAAATCCTTGGGGCAGGATGCGGCGGAAATGTCTGCGCTGGCAGAGCCGGCACCGGAGGCGCCGCTGATTGCTGATGAAGCCCAAGGCAGCTGGGGCGCCGATCCGGGCGGCGCGGCAGCGACCTACCGGTTCGGCCTGCCGGTCTCGATTGCCTCCGGCGCCGACCTGCTGCGGCTGGAAATGGACAGCCTGACCGCTGAGGCAAAGGTGCGGGCGGTGGCAGTGCCGTCGCGGGACAAGACCGCCTATCGGGTGGCCAGTTTTGCCAACACATTCGGCGAGCAGCTGCTGGCCTCGTACCAGGTTCCGCGGTTTGTTGATGGCAAGCTGGTCACGGTGGAGCCTTTTGCAGGGCTGGCGCCCGGGGCGGAAATGGACGCCGGTTTCGGCCCCGTCGAAGGCCTGCTACTGCGCCGCGATGTGCTGGGGCAAAGCGAGGGGGAGCAGGGGCTGATCTCGCGCAGCAACGCGCAGGTGCAGAAGGTGGAGATCACGGTGGAGAACCTGACCGCGCAGGACTGGGTGGTACGGGTGCTGGACCGGGTGCCTTATTCGCAGCAGGACGATCTGGAGATCGAGTGGAGCGCGAAACCGCAGCCCGCGGAAGAGAACGTGGAGAAACAGCGCGGCATCCTGGCTTGGGACATGGAGATTGCAGAGGGCGAAAGCGGGACAATCCGCCTGGACACCGCACTCAGCTGGCCCGAGGGGATGGTGCTGCGCTGATTTTGCTGCGGCGACGGGCGGCAGGCGGCGCACTCCCGCCCGTTGCCAGGTATTGAAAATACCTTCCTCCCGTTGGGCGTGGCACCGCGCCCCGCGCGGTGCCACGCCCAAAGCCGCTGCCGTTGCTCTGGCTGTGCCAGGGCGGCGGGCGGGCACGGGAGAGCTTCTTTTGTCAGAGCCCAAGGGGCGGTGTTATTCCGCCTTCCAGCGGGCTGCCAGCGCGCGGGCATTGCGGGCAAGCACCATCACGTCGATGCCGACGGCCAGAAATTGCGCCCCCATGTCCGCATACGCCTGAACGGCTTCCTCTGTGGTTCCCAGTATGCCGGGCGCCAGGCCTGCAGCCCTGATCCGACTGATCGCATCGGCGATCACCGCGCGCACGTCCGGATGCGCGGAGTTGCCCTGATGGCCCATATCTGTCGACAGATCCGCCGGGCCGATGAAAACGCCGTCAATGCCCTCGACCTGCAGGATTTCATCCAGAGCGTCTATCCCGGCGCGGTTTTCCACCTGCACCAGCAGGCAGACCTCCTGATCGGCGGTCTGGATGTACTCAGTCACCGTGCCGAACATGGTGGCGCGGGCCGCCGTGGCGCCGACCCCGCGCAGGCCCTTCGGCGGGTAGCGGCAGGCGCGGACCAGTTCCCGGACCTGATCTGCGCTTTCGACAATCGGCACCAGCACGGTCTGGGCGCCGGCATCCAGCACCTGTTTGATCATCCAGGTCTCGCCAACCGGCACCCGCACCACCGGATGGCTGGGGGAGGCGGCCAGCGCCATCAGCTGGTCACGGATCGAGCGGATGCCGTTCGGGGCGTGCTCGCCGTCGATCACCAGCCAGTCAAAGCCGCAGGTGCCCATGATCTCGGCTGCGGAGGCCTCGGCAAAGCTCATCCAGCAGCCGATCTGGCGCTGGCCCTTGGCTAGGGCCTGTTTGAAGGTGTTTAAAGGGGCGGGCATGGGCAGGGCCTCCTGTCAGGCAAAGGTGATGGATAGGGAGCCGAAGGGCCCGAAATCGGCGGCAATCTCCGTGCCCGGCGGGCATTCGATGGGGCGGATGAAAGAACCTGAGAGTACGATATCCCCGGCCTCGATCCGTTGTCCATATTCCGCCATCCTCCGCGCCAGCCAGAGGACCGAGGTGACGGGATCATTCAGCACCCCCGCGCCGAGGCCGGTTTCCTCAACCGTGCCGTCGCGGGAGGTGATGGCGCCCACCCAGCGCAGATCGTGGGCGTCGGCGGCGTGGCGTTCTTTGCCCAGCACGATACCGGCATTTGCGGCGTTGTCGCTGATGGTGTCGGTGATGATGCGGGCCTGACCGGTCTCCGGATCCGCACGCAGGATGCGGGTGTCGAGGATTTCCAGCGATGGCGCAACATAATCCGTGGCGGCCAAGACGTCCGCGCGGCTGCACCCGGCGCCTGCGAGGGGGGATTTCATGACAAAGGCAATCTCGGCCTCCACCCGCGGCTGGATGAAGCGGCCAGCGGGGACGGTGGCGCCGTTTTCAAAGAGCATATCGTCCAGCAGCACGCCGCTGTCGGGCGTGGTGATGTTCAGCGCCTGCTGCATGGCGCGGCTGGTGAGGCCGATCTTCCAGCCGATTTTCCGGCGCCCCGACGCCAGCTTTTGCCTTATTAGAGCCTGCTGCACCGCATAGGCATCGTCCAGGGTCATGCCGGGATAGGCCAGCGAGAGCAAGCCGCATTGGCGGCCGGTTGCCTCGGCCGCCAGCAGGGTTGCGGCGGCCTCCTGATGCTGTTCCGGGGTCATGCCTCGTCCTCGCCAAACTCATCCGCGACGGTGTTGCGCAGGAGGCCGATGCCCGCGACCTCAACCTCGACCACGTCGCCGGGCGCCAGGTATTTCGGAGGATCGAAGCGGGCGCCTGCGCCGGTTGGGGTGCCGGTGATGATCACGTCGCCGGGCTGCAGGGTGGTGAAGGTGGAGATATAGGCGATCTCCTCGCGGATCGGGAACATCATGCGGGCCAGGGTGTCGTCCTGGCGGACCTCTCCGTTGACGCGGGTCATGATGCGGGCGTCATCCAGTTGCGCGGCGTCGGTGAAGGGCACCAGCCAGGGGCCGATAGAGCCGGAATTGTCCCAGTTCTTGCCTTGGGTGACGTTGAATTTCGCATGCCGCACCCAGTCGCGGATGGTGCCCTCGTTCGCCAGCGTCAGCGCGGCGATGTGATCATAGGCGTCTTCCGGCTTGATCCGGCGGCCTGCCTTGCCGATCACCACCGCGACCTCGCCCTCGTAATCCAGGGTGTGGTTCTCCGGCGGGCGGATCAGCGGGCGCTCTGCCCCGGTGAAGGAGCGCGCAAAGCGGGGGAACAGGGACATGTGTTTGGGCTGGGCCGAGCCGTCCTTGTATTCGGCGTTGCGGTCCGGGAAGTTGACGCCGACGCAGAGGATCTTCTCCGGGTTGGGGATCGGAATCTCATAGGTGAAATTTCTGTGGGTGACGGGCTTGCCCTCGGCGGCCTTTTCCAGCGCGGGCAGGGCCTGGGCCGCGATCACCTCGCGCAGGGTGGGCCAGTCGGGAAATTGTGGCGACAGGGCGATCATGCCGGCATCCGTCACTGCGCCATAGAAGGTCTCGCCGTCAGCGGTATAGGTGGCAAAGCGCGTCATGTCAGGTTCCTCGCGATTTCGGTGATGACGTCAAAGGCCATCATCACGTCTGCTTCGGTGGTTTCAAACTGGCCCGCCTGGAAACGGATCACCAGATCGCCGTCGACGCGGGTCTGGGTCAGGTAGATGCGGCCGTCGTCGTTGATCGCATTGACCAGCTGGAGGTTCAGCGCATCCAGATCCGCGGCGCCCTCAGGCGCATAACGGAAGGTCCAGAGCGACCACATCGGCGGGGTGGTGATTTCGAAATCAGGCTCTGACTTAAGCTTTTCGTGCAGTTGGCTGGACCAGTTGACGTGGTTGCGCAGCCGCTGGCGCAGACCCTCAAGGCCGTAGGTGCGGATCAGAAACCAGATCTTGAGCGCGCGGAAGCGGCGGCCCAGCGGCACCGACCATTCGGAATAATTGATGATGCCGTCATGGCCGTGGGTCTTGAGGTACTCCGGGCTGATGGCGAGGGTCTGCACCAGGTCGTCCGGGTTCTTCAGGAAATGGGCGGAGCAGTCGAACTGCACCCCCAGCCATTTATGCGGGTTGAAGACGATGCTGTCGGCGCGCTCTACCCCCGGCCAGTAGTGGCGGTATTCCGGGCAGATCATCGCGGAACCGGCCCAGGCGGCGTCCACATGGGTGTAGAGGCCATGCTTTTCGGCCACGTCCAGCACTTGATCCACGGGATCGGTGGCGCCGGTGCCGGTGCCGCCCACACAAAGGATCACACCGGCGGGCTGGTGGCCTGCGGCGAGGTCGGCCTGAATTGCGGCCTCGAGGGCTGCGGGGTCCATACCGCGCCAGTCGCCCTTGATGGGCACCCGGATCAGGTTCTGCTGGCCAATGCCCGCCACCCAGATGGCGCGGTCGATGGAGGTGTGGACCTCGGAAGAACAGTAAATCCGGAGCGCCCTTTGGCCGAACAGCCCGTGGCTGTTGCCCTGCCAGTTCAGGGCTTTCTCCCGCATGGTCAGCACCGCAGCCAGAGTGGCGGAGGAGGCGCTGTCCTGAATGACGCCCTGGAACTGGCCGGGCAGGTCCAGCGCCTGGCGCAGCCAGTCCATCATTCTTGTTTCCATCTCGGTCGCCGCCGGGGAGGTCTGCCACAGCATGCATTGCGGCGCGATGGCGGCGGCGAGGAATTCGGCCAGCACCGAGGGCGCGGCGGCGTTGGAGTTGAAATAGGCAAAGAAGCGCGGGTGCTGCCAGTGGGTGATACCGGGCATCACGGCGTTTTCAAAATCGGCAAAGATCGCCTCCATCTCCTCGCCCTGTTCGGGCGGGGTTTGGGGCAGCGCGTTGAGCACCTCGCCGGGGCGGGTCTGGGCGCGCACCGGGCGGTCGCCCACCGTCAGATGGTAGTCCTGCGCCCAATCGGCCACCCGGCGGCCCCAGTCGGAGAATTCATTCCATTTCATCTCGTCTCGTCTTTCTTTGCCCGTACCAATGGCACGAACAGCGCCTCACCGTGGCACGGCGCCGTCCTCATGTTGTATCAGGGTGCAATAATCGGCTGCGCGTCCAAGGTGCTGGGTTTCGGGGCGGTGCCTTCGAACACCGAGCCCTCCTCGAACCAGCTGCGCGGGGCAGGGGCGCCCCAGAGGGTCTGGCGCTGCGGATCGGTGAGCGACCATTTGATCGGCTCCAGATCCGGGTCGACGGTCTGGTAGTCGGAGCAGTAGATCTCGATCCGGTGGCCGTCGGGGTCGCGCACATAGAGGAAGAAGGCGTTGGAGATGCCGTGGCGGCCGGGGCCGCGCTCGATGTTATCGACATAGCCGGTGGTCGACATCAGATCGAGCAGGTCGATGATGTTCAAGGGGGTCGGCACCCAGAAGGCGGTGTGGTGCAGGCGGGGGCCAAGACCATTGGTGAAGGCGACGTCATGCACGCCGCCCTTGCGGTGCATCCAGGCGGCCCAGACGCGGCCGCTGTCGTCGTCCTCGGTGTATTCGGTGACGCGGAAACCCATTTCGTTATAGAAGGCGACCGCCGAGTCCACATCGGCACTGAACATGTTGAAATGGTCGATGCGCAGCGGTTTTACTCCGTTATAGAGCCTGTATTTCTGGTGGATCGGCTCCAGCCGGTCCATCCTGACATAGAACTCAAGCGGGATGCCCCAGGGGTCGCGGGTGCGTAAGGTCTTGCCCATGTGGGGGCGGTCGATCCATTCCACCGGCAGATCCCGGGAGGTGAAGAATTCCGCTGCCTTGTCCAGGTCCGGCTCATCGTAAAGCTTGAAGCCGAGAACCCCGACGGAGGCGGTCTCCGCCTTGACCAGCACGATGCAGTGGTGGCCGCGTTCCTCCATCGCGCGCAGATAGATGCGGCTGTCGTCCTCGTGCGTGACCTGAAGGCCAAGCGTGTCCACGTAGAAGGCGCGCGAGGCGGCAAGGTCGGTGACGGCGTATTCGACGTGGGACAGCCGGACGATGTTGAAGGGCGGATAGAGGTTTGCGGCGGGGACGGGCATGGTCGGAACCTTTCGCGTGGGGCCGGGGGGCGGGAGCGGGGGGGCGGGCCCCCAGGCGCGGAATCTTGTGATGGCCGGTGGCAAAGCCGATGTGCTTTTGTTCCATATAGAACTCGAACGACCAATCGCCGCCGTCGCGGCCGATGCCGCTGGATTTGACACCGCCGAAGGGCGTGGGCAGGTGGCGGACGTTTTCCGAGTTCACCCAGATCATCCCGGCCTCCAGCTGATTTGTGAAGCGCAGGGCGCGGGTGAGGTCGTTGGTCCAGACATAGCCGGTGAGGCCGTATTGGGTGTCATTGGCCAGTGTCAGAGCCTCATCTTCGTCCTTGAACCGGATCGCAGTGAGGACCGGGCCGAAGATTTCCTCCTGGGCGATGGTCATGTTGTTGGTGGCATTGGTGAACAGGGTGGGGCGGACGAACCAGCCCTTGTCTCCGGCGCGGGTGCCGCCGGCGGCGATGGTGGCGCCGTCCTGTTCGGCGGTCTTGAAATAGGACGTCACCTTGTCGAAATGCACCTTGTGGATCAGCGGGCCGACTTCGGTGGCCGGGTCCAGCGGGTGGCCGACCTTGATGCTGTTGACCCGTTCGATCAGTTTGGTCTCGAATTCCCCGGCGATGCTTTCCTGAACAAGGAGGCGCGAGGAGGAGGTGCAGCGCTCGCCGTTCAGCGAGTAGATCATGAAGACCGCGGCATCCAGCGCGCGGTCCAGATCGGCGTCGTCAAACACCACCACCGGGTTCTTGCCGCCCAGTTCGAAATGCACACGCTTGAGGGTATCGGCGCCCTGTTTCATGATCATCGAGCCGGTTTTGGACTCGCCGACAAAGGCGATGGCCTTGATGTCTGGGTGTTCCGTGAGGGCTTTGCCGGCATCCTCGCCAAAGCCGTTCACAAGGTTCCAGACGCCGGGCGGAAGGCCTGCTTCCTGGGCAATCTCGGCCAGGATGCGGGCGGTGAGGGGGGAAAATTCAGCCGGTTTGTGGACCACGGTGCAGCCGGCGGCCAGCGCGGGCGCGATCTTCCAGGTCGACAGCATGAAAGGCGTGTTCCAGGGGGTGATCACGCCAACCGGGCCGATCGGCACGCGGGTGGTGACATTCATCAGCGTTGGCGACTGCAGTTGCTGGCCGTCGCGGGCTGATGGGGCCTTGTCCGCAAAGAAGCGGAAGTTTTCCGCCCCGCGCAGGGCGGCCTTGGCCATGAAGCGGATCGGCTGGCCGGTGTCCCAGCTTTCGCACAGGGCGATTTCCTCGGCGCGGCCGGCGATCAGATCGGCGATGCGGTGCAGGATCTTCTTGCGCTCCAGCGCCGGCATGTCGCGCCAGGCGGGGAAGGCGGTTTTGGCGGCCTTGGCGGCGGCGTCGATATCCGCGGCACCGCCCCTGGCAACTGTGCAGATCACGCTTTCATCCACCGGCGAGGATGTTTCAAACGTGGCGCCGGAGGCCGCGGGCCGGCTTTCGCCTGCGATCAGGTTCCGAATGCCGCTGTCGCGGAAGCGGCTCAGGTGGCCGGTCAGCGTTTCGATGTTGGTGGTCAGATCGCGCATCACTGGTCCGCCTTTTGCATATGGTCGCGGATGGTGCCGCATTTGGGAGAAAGGTCCGGGTCGATGTCGCGCATCTCCAGCGAGAGCGCGATGGAGTGCTGCTGCATCGCTGGCGCAAGGAAGGCCCGGGCCGCCTCGAACACCGCCTGAGCCGCGCGTTTGCGGGTGTCTGGATCGCGGCCGGCCCGCAGGCGGATCGAAATGTCGATGTAGCCGTGCTGCGGGCCGCCATCCGCGATTGAGACGTGACTGGCGGCAAAGGCGCGGACCCGGAGACCCGCCAGAGGAAACACGCCGGTGGCCGCTGCCGCCTGCCGCAGATGGCCGCAAAGCGCGGCAATATCGGCGCGCTCCTCCATATTGGGTGAGTAGTCCAGGGTGATGTGCGGCATGTCCGGTATCCCTTCTGAATTACTTAACATGTTTAGCAAAATGAAGGGCGCCAGTCAAGCAGAAGAAATCCAAGCGGTAATTGCGTTTAGCCGTGAGGGGGGTGATAATCGGATATGACCAAGATGATGCCGGCCACTGACCGATCCCTTCCCATCGCGCTGTTGCGGGCGCGTGAGCGTGTGATGGGGCCGATCCGGGCCTTGCTGAGCGGCGCCGGCCTGACAGAGCAGCAATGGCGGGTTCTGCGCGTGGTGCAGGAGAGCGGGCCGATTGATCCGACCCAGATTGCCGATAAGGCCTGCCTGCTGCTGCCCAGCCTGACGCGGATCCTGCAGAAGCTGGAGGAGAAGCAGCTGATCAGCCGTGAGCGGGATCGGCAGGACCGCCGCCGCCAGGTGGTGCGGATCACCACTGGCGGCGCGCGGGTCATTGCCGACAACATTGACGCGAGTCTGGAGCTGATGAACCGCACCCGGGCCAAGATGGGGCCGGAGCGTTATGAGGCCCTGCTGGATCTGCTGAACGAGCTGGATCAGATCGACCTGTCCGGGTGAGTCGCCTTTGACGCATATGGCGCGGATTCTGGAGCAGGTGACGCAAACCGGGCGGGGCCTGCGTGTTGGCTGTATTTCCGTATGATCGTGTATTTTATTAATAAATTCAAATATTTACGCGTTATTTAACGCAAGGGTTGCGCCGTAAGTCATGCTGCGCCTGCATGGATGAATTCCTGCTAATGGCGCAAATGGCGCGGCCGGTGTCTGAAATCGCTCTGTGAATTGCCGCATTTCTCAACAAATCTGTCGGTGACAGTTGGTGAGGAC
>NZ_JAXMOX010000043.1:0-26598 GCF_034669605.1 Leisingera sp. | reverse complement strand
CTATCGCGGTCTATGACCTTGGCGGTGGGACCTTCGACGTAACCATTCTGGAAATCGACGACGGCCTGTTCGAAGTGAAGTCGACCAACGGCGACACCTTCCTGGGCGGCGAAGATTTCGACATGCGTATCGTCAACTACCTGGCGGACCAGTTCAAAAAGGAAAACGGTGTCGATCTGTCCAAGGACAAGATGGCCCTGCAGCGCCTGAAAGAGGCCGCTGAGAAAGCCAAGATCGAACTCTCCTCCACCTCGCAGACCGAGATCAACCAGCCGTTCATCTCGATGGACCCCTCCTCGGGCCAGCCGCTGCACATGGTGATGAAGCTGACCCGCGCCAAGCTGGAAAGCCTGGTCTCCGACCTGATCAAGCGTTCGATGGATCCGTGCAAAGCGGCCCTGAAGGACGCTGGCCTTTCCGCTTCCGACATTGACGAAGTGGTTCTGGTCGGCGGTATGACCCGTATGCCGCGTGTGATCGAAGAAGTGACCAAATTCTTCGGCAAGGAACCGCACAAAGGTGTCAACCCGGACGAAGTGGTTGCCATGGGCGCGGCCATCCAGGCCGGCGTTCTGCAGGGCGACGTCAAGGACGTGGTGCTGCTCGACGTGACCCCGCTGTCGCTGGGCATCGAAACCCTGGGCGGTGTCTTCACCCGCCTGATCGATCGCAACACCACCATCCCGACCAAAAAGAGCCAAGTGTTCTCGACCGCGGAAGACAACCAGAACGCCGTGACCATCCGCTGTTTCCAGGGCGAGCGTGAAATGGCCGCCGACAACAAGATGCTCGGCCAGTTCAACCTCGAGGAAATCCCGCCGGCACCGCGCGGCATGCCGCAGATCGAAGTGACCTTCGACATCGACGCCAACGGCATCGTGTCGGTCGGCGCCAAGGACAAGGCGACCGGCAAGGAACAGCAGATCACCATCCAGGCATCGGGCGGCCTGTCCGACGACGACATCGAAAAGATGGTCAAGGACGCCGAAGAGAACGCCGAGGCCGACAAGGAGCGCCGCGAGCTGATCGAAGCCAGAAACCAGGCCGAATCGCTGATCCACTCGACCGAGAAATCTGTGGAAGAGCATGGTGAAAAGGTCGACCCGTCCACCGTCGAGGTGATCGAGCTGGCCGTGGCCGCGCTGAAAGACGAACTGGAAAACGAAAAAGCGACCGCCGAGAAGATCAAATCCGGCATCCAGAACGTCACCGAAGCTGCGATGAAACTGGGCGAGGCGATCTACAAGGCACAGGCAGAAGCGGACGGTGAAGAAGAGCCGGCCGCGGCGGACGAAGCTGCAAGCCCGGCGGATGACGACATTGTTGACGCGGAATTCGAAGACCTGGACAACGACAAGCGCTAACGCCTGATACACAGGCTATAGCGGGCCGGTCCGGACCCCGGACCGGCCCATTTTCGTTGAGGCAGATGGGGTTATCCGATGTCAAAACGCGACTACTACGACGTTCTGGGCGTGACCAAAGGCGCCACCGCAGACGAAATCAAAAAAGGCTTTCGCAAGAAGGCCAAGGAACTGCACCCCGACCGGAATTCCGATAATCCGGACGCCGAATCGCAGTTCAAGGAAGCCAACGAGGCTTACGACGTCCTGAAGGACGCCGAGAAAAAGGCAGCCTATGACCGCTTTGGCCATGCCGCCTTTGAAAATGGCATGGGCGGCGGACAGCGTGGCGGACAAGGCCAAGGCTTTGGCGGCGGCGACTTTTCTTCTGCCTTCTCTGACGTCTTCGACGATCTGTTCGGCGACTTCATGGGCGGCCAGCGCGGCGGCGGCGGCGGACGGCAGCGGGCCTCCCGCGGAGCTGACCTGCGCTACAACCTTCGGGTCTCGCTTGAGGACGCCTTTGGCGGCTTGCACAAAACCATCAAAGTGCCCACTTCGGTCTCCTGTACCTCCTGCGAGGGCACCGGCGCCGAGGGCGGTGTGGAACCGACCACCTGCCCGACCTGCTCCGGCATGGGCAAGGTCCGCGCCCAGCAGGGTTTCTTTACCGTCGAACGCACGTGCCCGACCTGTTCGGGCCTGGGGCAGATCATCAAGAACCCGTGCAAGTCCTGCCATGGCCACGGCCGGGTGGAAAAGGACCGCTCGCTGTCGGTGAACATCCCGGCAGGGGTCGAAACCGGCACCCGCATCCGCCTTGCCGGCGAAGGCGAAGCCGGCCTGCGCGGCGGCCCGCCAGGCGATCTCTACATCTTTGTCGAAGTTGCGCCGCACAGCCTGTTCGAGCGCGACGGTAACAACCTCTACTGCCGGGTGCCGGTCAGCATGGCCAAGGCAGCCCTTGGCGGCTCCATCGAGGTGCCGACCATCGACGGCGGCCGCGGTCGGGTACAGATCCCCGAGGGCAGTCAGTCAGGCCGCCAGATGCGCCTGCGCGGCAAAGGCATGCCGGCGCTGCGCGGCGGTGCCACCGGCGACATGTTCATCGAACTGGCTGTGGAAACCCCGGTCAACCTCACCGTCCGCCAGAAAGAGCTTTTGCGCGAGTTTGAGGAAATGTCCGAGGACAACACCAACCCCGAATCCCGCAGCTTCTTCTCTTCGGTGAAAAGCTTCTGGGATGGCATGAAGGGGTGAGGCCCGTCCTGGAAACACTCCGGGCGAGCGTTTCAGGGCCGAACGGGCGGAGTCCCGGGCATTGCCAAATGTGACACAAAAAAAAGCGCCCCGACCGGGGCGCTTTTCTTTTTATCCCCCCAGCCCGGAACAAGCCGAAGGCGCCGGACGAACTGCACTGCAGCGGTGCACAGAGAGTGTACAGGGGGTGCACACATGTCACCCCCTCTGCTGCAGCTGCAGCGCGGCCTGCATTAACACTTCCTCAACCATGATGGCGGCACCATAGCGTCATGGCACAGGACCCCGCCTTTGAGGACGTCTCCCTGCCGCTGTTTCCCGGCAGCGAAGTGGCCCCTGCGGCCCCGCTCTCGCCCGGCCGTCTGCCCTCCTACATCAAGGATCACCGCGCCCGCCTGCGCGACCGCTTCATGCAGGGCGGTGCTGCGGCAATGCCGGATTACGAGCTGCTGGAACTGGTTCTTTTCCGCTCCATTCCACGCCGGGATGTGAAACCTTTGGCTCGGCAACTGCTTAATAGTTTTGGAGATTTCAACCGTGTCGTGTCCGCCTCCCCCGAGCGGCTGGCGGCTGTCAAAGGCATTGGTGATGCTGTGATAACCGACCTCAAAGTGCTCGAGGCTGCTGCTCACCGCATGGCTCGGGCCCGGATCATGCAGCGGCAGGTGATTTCCAGCTGGGATGCGCTGCTTGACTATTGCCACACCACCATGGCGCACCTGGAAACAGAGCAGTTCCGAATCCTGTTTCTGGATCGCAAAAACGTACTGATCGCCGACGAAGAACAGGCCCGCGGCACCGTGGACCATGTCCCGGTTTACCCCCGGGAGGTTGCCAAAAGGGCTCTTGAGATCAATGCCAGCGCGTTGATTTTAGTGCACAATCACCCGTCCGGAGATCCAACTCCATCTGACAGTGACCTCAATATGACCACTCAAGTTCAGGCCGCCCTCTCCGCGCTTGGCATCACCCTGCACGATCACCTGATCATCGGTAAATCCACCGAACTAAGTTTTCGCGCCCAAGGCTATCTCTAGCTCCGCAGCGCGATGCCCGGCCCCTGGGTTATCTGGGGATCCTGGATGCACCGCAACGCACACGGAAACCTGCGTGGGTGGTGTGCGTCAGCGTACCCAGACCTCAACCCGCCGGTTGATCTGGCGGCCCCATTCGCTGTCGTCACAGGCCATCGGCAGCGCCTCGCCAAAGCCATGAGTGCTGATCCGCACCCGGCCTGCATCTGCCGTCTCCGCAGCTTTCATCACCGCCTCCTGAACTGCTCCGGCCCGCTGCAGAGCAATTTGCCGATTGCCTTCAACTGCCCCGATCCCATCAGAAAACCCGGCAAATACAAGCTCTTTTCCGTCAAACTCTCCTGCCTCCAGCGCGCGGGCCAGCTGTTCGACGTTGCTGCGGGATTGCGCATCCGGGCGCGCCGATCCAGGCTCGAACCTGAATGAGATGGTCAAGCGGCGCATGCCGCCTATCAGGGTCACCAGCCGCTGAAGCTCATCCAGCCCGGATTCTTCTTTTGCAGCCAGGATCGCATTTGCCAAACGCCTTCCCTGGCGGCTGACCGGGATCAGCTCCGGCGCCTGATCGACAAATCCCGCCCGACGAATAACTGCCTGCGCCGCAGGGCCTCGCACATACGCCAGGAAATCCCGAGCAACCTTGGGCAGACGGCGGGACGGCAGGTAAAGGAACATAGGAACCGTCAGCGGATAGTCTTCAGTCTTTACCGCCCTGCGGCTGGCCTGCAAAGAGAACCCGCAGGGGCCCGTCAACGTCAGCATCCGCGTCGCGCCTTTCTCGGCAAAGCTGGCGATACCTATAGCAAAAGGATCGACCAGAACCCGCCGGGCAAGTGTACTGCTGCGGTCGTGGCGGCGGATGCGTTGTGTGAACCCCGCTCCAAAAGGCACCATCAGCCGATCCTCCACCGCCTGGGCAAGGCCTGATCCGGAAACCGGCATATGCAGCGAAATCGGCGCATCAGGACCGCCAACCGTTTCCCAATTGGTGATCTGGCCGGAAAATATCCCAGCCAGCTGCGGCAATGAAATCTCGCGTACCGGATTGCTGGGCGCCACCACCGGAACAAAAGCGTCCAGCGCCAGAACCCGGCTGCGGCCCGGTCCGGTCAGATCACCCAGTCCAGCGGCGAGGGCAGCCTTCTGTTCAAGCGGGCGAATCTCCCGCAGCGCCATCGTCACATCCGCTTCGTCCGCGATAAGAGCCGCAAATCCCCCGTCGGTATTGCTGGCCAGGAAGGTGAAGCGTGCAGCCGGCGTTTGCCCGCGCAGCAAAACATGGCTGAAATTCCCCTCCGGCAGTGCTTCCAACCGTGTCTGATAGCCATTCCGCAAGGCGAAGCCTTCGATCAGCGCAGGCAGCAGCACTTCAGACATGGCTGAGGAGCCAGCCAGCGTGATTTCCGAAACGAATCCTGACAGGCTGGGGCAGCCTGGTCCATCGCAAGCCACACCTGAGCCATCGACGGTGAGTTCGCCGAACTGGGTCTGTACCCGGTAGAATTCGCCGTCGAACCCCAGCAAGGTGCCAGTGATTTCAACCGCGCCATCGGGGGAAGAAAGGGTGACATCCTGGGCTGCAAGACCGCGCGCAAAGTATGTCAGAAAAAGTGCGGCGCAAACGGCCGCACGAAAGACGATCATATGGATACCTGAAGTTACCGCAAATCAGTTGGTTGCGATTTTCAGATCTTCTACCAGATTATTCAACACCAGAAAGCTGCCCATTGCATCGCAATCGGGCATTGCCATCACCAAATCCCGGCTGGTGAGCTGTCCACCTCGCAATTGCAGCGCCTGAGCAGAAATATCCCTGCCGCAATTGGATCCCGTAACTTCGGCCTCAGCAGTCAGAGACACAGTGCCGGATTCACTTATGGTGCGTGGCAGGCTGTAGATCTCGGCGATACGCGGTGCCAATTGGCTGTCGTCGCCCAGGCGGGCCACTTGCCCGGCCCCGGCCCCGGCCGCGCCGCGCCAGACATGGCCAGCGCTGCCATAAGCGGCACCAAACTCGCGAGCGTGAATTTCGAAACCGCTGTTACCGGTCCACTGCAGAACAATCCGCTCAATAGCTTCAAGACCATCTACCTCCGCAACGGCCACAGCTCCGCTACCGTTCGCGGTCTCCGCGATGAAGACGGCCGTCCCGGCCAATGCCGGCACCTGCGCGCTGAACCGGCCGGACTGGTCTAAAGAAGCAGTAAAGGTCATGCCACTGTGATGCACGGTCAAGCGCTCGTTTGGTCTGCAAGACGCTTCAACCGATAGTCTAACCATTGCCATCGGGGCTGCTTCAGCCGCGGCCGTCATCTGGCAGGACACTGTTTGCAAAGGTTCGCCTGGCTGGCTTCCCGCTTCCAACTCGCTTGCAGCAGCCGGCACCGAAGTTAGCGTTATCTTTTCGATTCGCAGCTGAGCAGCATCGGGCTCCCCTGGCAGTTCAGGATCGGCCGCAGCGGTCCGTCCGGCCATGCTGACCGCCAAGCCCCGGCCGGAGGACTGCATGAAGAATCCGATGCCCATGGCGCAAGCCAGCGTCAACGCGCTTGTCAGTATCACCTGTTTGCTTTGCATAAGATCCTCCTGAACCTGTTCGGTTAAGGAAGCTTGCCTGAAAATGCCGGCCGGTTTGTGGCGGCCAACAGGAGAGATTCCGGCAAATACGGCAACCCCGCCATCTTTGTTTCGCGTAGGGAAACAGATCCAAGCCCGCCCCCCGTGCTTTGGCATTGCCAGAGTTTTCCTGACGGGACAGCGCGCTGTGCCTTGCACAGCGCCTTGCACAAGGGAAGCAATCTTTTCCAAAAGGCCAGAAACGTACGGGAAATCACCCACACGCCGCCGGGCGCAGCTTCAAAAAAAAAGCCTGCGCGCTTTCCCCGGATCTCAGGTCAGACTGCCGTGGCAGTGCTTGAACTTCTTGCCCGACCCGCAAGGACATTTGTCATTGCGCGAGGGGTTTCCCCAAGTCGCAGGATCATCCTCCGCAAAACCCGGTTCCGGATCCTCTGCAGGGGCTGCGGCTGCCGTAGGCTGCGGCACCGCCATTTGCTGCATTGCGGCCTGGCGGGCAGCCATTTCTTTCAGCATCTGCTGCTGCTCTTCCTCGGTCATCGGACGCACGCGGCTGAGCTGCTGCGAGACTTCCTCTCGCAGGGAATCGAGCATGGTTTCAAACAGCTGGAAGCTTTCGTTCTTGTACTCATTCAGCGGATCACGCTGGGCGTAGCCGCGGAAACCAACTACCGAGCGCAGGTGCTCCAGAGTCAGCAGATGTTCGCGCCACTTCTTATCAATGGTCTGCAGCAGCACCTGCTTTTCGATGTTGCGCATGTTTTCCGGGCCAAAGGCCGCGGCTTTTTCCGCCATCATCTTGTCGGAGACCGCGACCAGACGTTCGCGGATCTGCTCGTCATCGACGCCTTCTTCGGCGGCCCATTCGGCCACAGGCGCGTCGATCGACAGCATCTCGCGCACCTGTTCCTGCAGACCAGCGGTATCCCATTGGTCGGCGTAGGTCTTCGGTGGCATATGGGTATCGAGCAGGTCGTCGATCACCTCGTGACGCATGTCATCGACGATCTCCGAGAGGTCCTCGGCCGCCATGATCTCGCGGCGCTGGTTAAAAATCACCTTGCGCTGGTCGTTCATCACGTCGTCGAATTTAAGAACGTTCTTGCGCATGTCGAAGTTGCGGCCTTCGACCTTGGCCTGCGCACGTTCCAGAGATTTGTTCACCCAAGGATGAATGATCGCCTCGCCCTCTTTCATACCAAGCGATGACAGAAGTTTATCCAGCCGTTCCGATCCGAAGATGCGCATCAGATCGTCTTCGAGGCTGAGATAGAACCGGGTGCGGCCGGGATCACCCTGACGGCCGGAACGGCCGCGCAACTGGTTGTCGATGCGGCGGCTTTCGTGGCGCTCGGAAGCCATCACAAACAACCCGCCTGCGTCCAGCACCTTCTGCTTTTCCTCAGCGTGCTTGGCTTCCTCGGCGGCACGCAGTTCTGCGGGATCAGCCTCCGGGTTCTGTTCCAGCGCCTCCAGTACCTTCATCTCAACGTTGCCGCCGAGCTGGATGTCGGTGCCGCGGCCGGCCATGTTGGTTGCGATGGTCACCGCGCCATAGCGGCCGGCATCGGCGACGATCTGCGCTTCCTGCTCGTGGTGGCGGGCGTTCAGCACGTTGTGCGGAATGCCGTCCTCCTGCAGCAGCTGGCTCAGCAGTTCGGATTTCTCGATCGACGTGGTGCCCAGCAGAACCGGCTGGCCCTTTTCATGTGCGACCTTGGCTTCCTTGATCATCGCCTCGTATTTCTCGCGGGCGGTGCGGTAGACCTGATCGTCCTCATCCACCCGCGCAATCGGGCGGTTGGTCGGCACTTCCACCACGCCGAGGCTGTAGATTTCGGCAAACTCCTCCGCTTCGGTCATCGCGGTGCCGGTCATGCCGGACAGCTTTTCATACAGACGGAAGTAGTTCTGGAACGTCACCGAAGCCAGCGTTGTGTTTTCCGGCTGAATTTGCACGTCTTCCTTGGCCTCGATAGCCTGGTGCAGCCCTTCGGAGAGGCGGCGGCCTGGCATCATCCGGCCGGTGAATTCGTCGATCAGCACCACCTGGCCATCGCGGACGATGTAGTCCTTGTCCCTCTGGAACAGCTTGTGCGCACGCAGGGCCTGGTTCACGTGGTGGACAACGGAAGTGCTTTCCGGATCGTAAAGCGAGGCATCCTCGTCCAGCAGCCCGTGCTCGCGCAGCGTCTGTTCCAGATATTCGTTGCCGTCCTCTGTAAAGGTCACACCACGTGTTTTCTCGTCGATCTCATAGTGATCTCCGGACAGAAGCGGGATCACTTTATCAATGGTTGAATAAAGCTCGGACCTGTCTTCAGCCGGGCCGGAAATGATCAGAGGGGTGCGGGCCTCGTCGATCAGGATCGAGTCGACTTCATCGACGATGGCAAAGTTGTGCTGTTTCTGGAACACCTGATCCAGCGACGGTTTCATGTTGTCGCGCAGATAGTCGAAACCCAGCTCGTTGTTGGTGGTATAGGTGACGTCGCTGTTATAGGCGGCCATTTTCTCAGCGTCGCCCTGCCCCGACCAGATCACACCGGTGGTCATGCCCAGCTGCGCAAACACTTTCCCCATCCATTCACTGTCGCGCGTGGCCAGGTATTCGTTCACGGTTACCACATGCACGCCCTTGCCGGTCAGCGCATTCAGGTAGGCGGGGAATGTCGCCACCAGGGTCTTGCCTTCCCCGGTCTTCATCTCGGAGATGTTACCCTGATGCAGGAAGATGCCGCCCATCAGCTGGGTGTCAAAGGCCCGCAAGCCAAGCGCCCTCTTGGCCGCTTCGCGCACGTTGGCAAAGGCTTCGGGCAGAAGCGCGTCCAGGCTCTCACTGCCCAATGCGCGCTTGCGCAGCTCTTCGGTTTTTTCCTTAAGCCCGTCATCGCTGAGCTTCGCGAACGTGTCCTCCAGCCCGTTGATTTGTGAAATCAGCGGCCGTGTCGCCTTAATTTTACGGTCATTCGGTGTGCCGAAAACCTTTTTGGCGAGTGTTCCGAAACCCAGCATGTTTTCTCCAGCGATCCTATGTCCGGCCTTTGCATCGGGCAGGCTTGCCCGCCGTGTCCGCAACCCATAAACAATGGTGGTAAGACGATCCTGCCAATGGCCTCATGGCGATGTAAGCGGCAGGCTATTGAGTGTCAACGGCAGGCCCTTATACGGCCTAGGAATAGGAAGTTTTCAATGCGTAAAGGTCTCACTTTTCTGCGTGGTGCTGCGGTGGCGGCCTGTGCTGCGCTGCCGCTGGCCGCAGTCGCAGCGCCCCATGCCAACACGGTTGTTGCCTCGGTCAATGGCGAGAAGATCACTATCGGCCATATGGTCATGGCCCGGGAGAATCTGCCTTCCCAGTACAAAGAGCTGCCCGATGACGTGCTCTACAACGCCATTCTGGATCAGCTGGTTCAGCAAACCGCGTTGAAACAGCAGATGAATGGTGAAGTGCCCCGCTACGTGCAGCTATCTGTCGAAAACGAAGAACGCGCCATGCTGGCCGCCAATGTGATCGATATGGTCATGGAAAAGGCCAGCGGCGAGGACGCGCTGCGCGCAGCCTATGACGCGAAATATTCGTCCGGTGACGGTGGTGACGAGTTTCACGCCGCCCATATCCTGGTTGAAAGTGAGGAGGACGCGCAGGACGTCAAAAAGGAACTGGACGCCGGTGCCGATTTTGCCACGCTTGCAAAAGAAAAATCCACCGGCCCTTCTGGCCCTAGCGGCGGCGATCTGGGTTGGTTCACCACCGGCCGTATGGTGCCGGAATTTGAAGACGCTGTTCTGAAGCTTCAGTCGGGTGAGATTTCCGCCCCGGTGAAAACCCAGTTCGGCTGGCATGTAATCCTGCTGCATGAACGCCGAAAAGCTGAAGCCCCCGAGTTCGAAGAGGTCCGGGCTCAGCTGGCCGAGGAATTGCGTCAACGGGCAGTGGAAGAGAGCGTGAATGAACTGACCGCGTCCGCAGAAATCGAACGGCCTGAGATCGAGGATCTGGATCCTGCAGTTCTCAAAGACCTTAGCCTGGTAAGGCACTGATCATGGGAGCCCCCCTGCCCGTCTCGCCGCTGGCTCCGGCCAGCTTCCCCGACCTTCCGGTGATCAAGGGCGTGCGTTTTGCATCAGCCGCGGCCGGGGTCAAATATCAGGGCCGAACCGATGTGATGCTGGCGGTCATGGACCCGGGCACTGCGGTTGCCGGGGTGTTCACCCGGTCCACGACCCGCTCCGCACCTGTTCTGGACTGCCAGGCCAAACTGGGCGGCGATGCTGACACCGGTGCCGCGATCCTGGTCAATTCCGGCAATTCCAATGCGTTCACTGGCCATTACGGGCAAAGCTCGGTGGCAGAGATCACAACTGCCGTTGCGGATGCAACCGGCTTGCCTGCCGGACGCGTCTTTACTGCCTCTACCGGCGTCATTGGCGAACCGCTGCCGCATGATCGAATTGTAGCAAAGATCGGCGAGCTGAACGGGAGTTTAAGCGAAAACGCGCTGCAAGGCGCCGCCAAGGCGATCATGACCACCGACACTTTTGCCAAAGGTGCCAGCGCCACGGTGGGGATCGGTGGCCAAACAGTGAAGATCGCCGGCATCGCCAAGGGCTCAGGCATGATCGCCCCGGATATGGCTACGATGCTCGTCTACATATTCACCGATGCGAAGGTCAGACAAGCTGACCTGCAGGCGCAGTTGGCGGAAATCTGCAACCGCACGTTCAACTGCATCACCGTGGACAGCGACACCTCGACCTCAGACAGCCTGATGTTGTGCGCCACCGGTGCTTCGGGCGTCGACGCAACAGGAAACGAGGAGTTTGCAGCAGGCCTGGAGCGGGTAATGCTTGACCTGTCGCACCAGGTGGTGCGCGATGGGGAAGGCGCCACCAAATTCGTGGAAGTTCAGGTGACCGGCGCGGCCTCGGATGCGGATGCCAAAGTTCATGGCCTGGCCATCGCCAACTCTCCGCTGGTGAAAACCGCGATTGCGGGCGAAGACCCGAACTGGGGCCGGGTGGTAATGGCAATTGGAAAATCCGGCGCCGCAGCCGACCGGGACCTGTTGTCAATCTCATTTGGCGACGTGCGAGTCGCCGAAAAGGGCTGGGTCGCACCGGACTACAAGGAAGATCTCGGCGCTGCGGAGATGAAGAAACAGGAGATCACCATAAAAGTCGACCTGGGACTGGGTGCGGGTAAGGCCACGGTATGGACCTGCGATTTGACCCATCAGTATATCTCGATCAACGCGGATTACCGGTCATGAAGGTGGTCCTTGTTTCTGCTGTCGCGCTCATCGACGCGGATGGGCGCGTGCTCCTGGCCCAGCGTCCCCAAGGAAAATCCATGGCCGGTTTGTGGGAGTTCCCGGGCGGCAAGATTGAGCCAGGCGAAACACCGGAGGCAGCCCTGGTCCGTGAATTGCAGGAGGAACTGGGCATTGACACCTGGGCGTCCTGCCTGGCGCCGTTGACCTTCGCCAGCCACTCCTACGAGGATTTCCACCTGCTGATGCCGCTTTTTGCCTGCCGTAAGTGGGACGGCATTCCGCAAGCCAAAGAGGGGCAGACCCTGACATGGGTGCGGCCGCAGGATTTGCGGGATTATCCAATGCCACCGGCCGATATCCCGCTGATTCCGATCCTTCGGGACTGGTTGTAACACGCAGGTAGCTGCACCACGGCGGTTCAAGACTTTCCCAACGGTGAATTTACTCGGTTTTCCGGGTTATAAATCGGACTTATAGTAGTGTCCCGGGTCCTGCTGTGACTTCATTCTTCATCCTCGGCCCGGCCGCAGTTACAAAGCGGCGACTGTCGCCGGGCCCATGCGGGCTGTGTTGCCGATGGCGGCGACGATTTCGAGGGTCATACAGCGCCCTCTGACCGCTCGCTCTTCGTTTGACTACTGCATTAGGAAACCGGCCGGGCGCGTCACCGCGGCTTCCATCGCTTAAATCCCGACGACATCCGCCCACGAGCGGGCGGTCCAGAAACACGTCGGCCGGGCGAACGTGCTGGACGCAGAGGCGTGCGTAGAACGGCAGGGCCGAACCCTAGTCCTGATCTCCCGGCTCGACGAACTTGGTTAGCGGAGCCTTTAAAGGCGCTTCAGCCCCTGCGGCACGTAACAGTGAAGTACGCTTAAGAAATCCTGCAGAAACAAACAGGCCCCGGCAAAGGTGCCAGGGCCTGCTCATAAATCTGACTTTAGCAACGATCAGTCGAGGGTACGGGTGACTTCTTCGCGCTCGAAGATCTCAATCACGTCGTTCGGACGGACATCATCGTAGTTTTCGAACGCCATACCGCATTCCTGGCCAGACTGGACTTCGGACACTTCGTCCTTGAAGCGTTTCAGGGTCTTCAGCGTGCCTTCGTGGATCACCACGTTGTCGCGCAGCAGACGCACGCCAGCCGAACGGCGGGCGATCCCCTCGGTGACCAGACAGCCGGCAACCTTACCAACCCCGGTAACCTTGAAGACTTCCTTGATCTGCGCGTATCCGATGAAATTCTCGCGGATCTCGGCAGACAGCAGGCCGGAAGCCGCCGCTTTCACATCATCCACCAGATCATAGATCACCGAATAATAACGGATCTCGACGCTCTTCTGGTTGGCGGTGTTGCGGGCCGAAGCGTTGGCACGGACGTTGAAGCCCATGATCGGCGCACCGGAGGCTTCTGCGAGGCCGACATCGGTTTCGGTGATCGCACCAACGCCCGAATGCAGCACGCGAACGCGCACCTCGTCATTGCCGATCTTTTCCATCGCCTGCACGATGGCTTCCGCGGACCCCTGCACGTCAGCTTTGAGCAAGATCGGCAATTCGGAGACGCTTTCGTCATCCTTGGCCTTCTGCATCAGCTGTTCCAGCGTGGTCGCCGCACCAGCAGCGGCACGCTTATCTTTTGCGGCCTGCTCACGGTATTCTGCGATCTCACGCGCCTGTGCTTCGGTGTCGGTCACGTTCAGCACGTCGCCTGCTTCCGGGGTGCCGTTCAGGCCAAGAACCTCGACCGGGACCGACGGGCCGGCTTCCTGGACGCGTTCGCCCTTGTCGTTGATCAGCGCACGTACCTTGCCGTATTGCTCACCCACAACAAAGATATCGCCCTGGCGCAGGGTCCCATTCTGAACCAGCACGGTTGCCACGGGGCCGCGACCCACATCCAGCTGTGCCTCGATTACGGCGCCTTGAGCGGCGCGGTCGGGGTTAGCCTTCAGTTCCAGAATTTCCGACTGCAATGCAATGGCTTCCAGCAGCTCGTCGAGGCCCTGGCCGGTAACAGCGGAAACCTCAACGTCCTGCACGTCACCGGACATCGCTTCCACGACTACTTCGTGCTGCAGCAAGTCAGTACGAACCTTTGTCGGGTCAGCAGCCGGCTTGTCAATCTTGTTGATCGCCACAATCATCGGAACCTGCGCCGCCTTGGCGTGGTTGATGGCTTCGATGGTCTGCGGCATCACCGCATCATCTGCGGCCACAACCAGAACCACGATATCCGTCACCTGAGCGCCACGCGAGCGCATCGAGGTAAAGGCCGCATGGCCGGGCGTATCGAGGAAGCTCAGCACAGTGCCGCTTTCGGTTTTCACCTGATAAGCGCCGATGTGCTGGGTAATGCCGCCGGCTTCGCCAGCCACAACCCGGGCATCCCGGATTGCATCCAGCAGCGAAGTCTTGCCATGATCAACGTGGCCCATGATGGTGATGACAGGCGGACGCGGTTTCAGATCGTCTTCCTTGTCCTCAATCTCCTTAATCACGTCTTCAACGTCGGAGGCAGACACCCGGACCACCTTGTGGCCGAACTCTTCGATGATCAGTTCTGCGGTGTCGGCATCGATGGTCTGGTTCTGCGTGACCATCATGCCCATGTTCATCAGCGATTTGACAACTTCGCCAACGCGCTCCGCCATCCGGTTGGCCAGTTCAGAAACCACGATCGCCTCGGGCAGCTGAACATCACGGATGACCTTTTCACGCTCGACCTGGCCGCCCATAGCTTTTTGCCGGGCACGCTCTTGCTTGCGCTTCATCGACGCCATCGACCGGTGGCGATTGCCACCGCCGCCAGTGGCCTGCCCCAAAGTCAGTTTACCCGAACGGCGGCCATCGTCCTGGCCCTTGCCGCGGTTCTGACGCTGTTCGCGTTCACGGTCTGCTTTGCGCGGCGCGGCAGCAGGCGCAGGTTTGTTCGGCGCCGGGCGCGCCGCTTTGGGCGTGTCGGCAGCAGGCGCAGCGGCAGCAGCAGCGGCACGTTCTTTTGCCACTTCAGCTTCACGCTTCTTGCGCTCTTCTTCTTCCTGCTTTGCCTTAGCTCGGTCCTCGGCTTCGCGCTGTTCGCGTTCCTTCGCTTCCGCTTCGGCGCGGCGGCGGTTCCGCTCTTCTTCACGCGCTTTTTCTTCGGCAGCCCGAGCGGCCGTTTCTTCGGCCTCACGTGCCTTGGCGGCCTGCAGCGCCTTCAGGCGGCGCTCCATCTCTGCGTCACTGATGCCGGCAGGCCGGCGCGATCCGGATGTGGATGGTGCAGCACCGCTGCCCCCCTTGGCCGCACCCGGCTTGGGAACCACAACGCGCTTGCGCTTGGTTTCCACTACGACATTCTTGGTCCGTCCATGGCTGAAACTCTGTTTCACGTTCCCCGGACGGGAACTCCCACGCAGACCCAGTGTCTTTTTGCCGTCACTATCGCTCATAAAGCTTCTTATCCTTCCGTGCGGCCGTCGCCGCCCACCATTTCGCGCAAACCTTGCAGTCGTTGCGCCTCATCTACAACACGTTTGCTGAGTCCGCCAGAGGCGAGGGCGGCATGTATTGCAGTTTGGCGCCCAAATGCCAGTCCCAGCTCGTCCGCCGTGAGGCAGCCGATGAATTTGCCCTTGTAGGGGGTGCTCAGCTTCGACTTCCCGCGCCCTGACCCGTCAGAAGCCTGGATCAGCACCCGGGCGTCCTCTTTGTACAGCCAGTCTTTCACCCGTTCGAAGCCGGACACAGCATCGCCCGACTTACGCGCCAGACTGATCAGCTCGACAAGCCGGCGGGCAACCTGCCGCTCGACCTCCTGAACCAAATCGTCCGGCACCTGAACCTGGGCCTTGAAGCTGCGGGAAAACAGCTTCTTCTTGACCGCGGTTTCCAATGCCGCCCGGCTGGACGCCACATAGACACCGCGGCCGGGCAGCTTGCCCATCACATCAGGCACAACTTGCCCGTCAGGACCCATCACGAATCGGATGAGGCCCTGTTTGGGCTGGATCTCGCCGGTTGCGATGCATTTGCGTTCGCTCCCGTCGGTCCGGTCTTTTGTGGCGCCGCCGCGTGTCATGCAGTTCCCCTCCGCAAAGCCTCAATTCAGGCTTCGCCTTCCTCTTCGTCATCGTCTTCAACTGCGTCTTCTTCCAGCTCAGCCGGATCAACCCAGCCTAGCATGATACGGGCAGTCATCACCCGATCCTGCGCCTGCTCCAGCGTCATGCCGAAAGGTTCCAGGATACCATCGTCCTTGACCCGTTCGCCGCCATCGTTGGTCCAGCCGCCGGCCAGTTCCCAATCCGCACAAGTAGCGAAATCTTCCAGCGACTTCACGTCGTCCTTGGCCAGGGCCTCTACCATCTGCGGGGTCAGGCCCTCGAACTGAATCAGGCTGTCTTCAGCACCCAGTTCACGGGCGGCATCCAGCGCCGCTTTGGCCTTGGCTTCCAGGTAGTCGCGGGCACGGGCTTGCAGTTCCCCTGCGGTTCCTTCATCGACACCGTCGATAACCAGCAGTTCGTCCAGTTCGACATAGGCGACTTCTTCTAGGTTCGTAAAGCCTTCAGAAACCAGCAGCTGGGCAAAAAATTCGTCCAGATCCAGGGTTTCCATGAACAGCTTGGTGCGCGCTTCGAATTCCTTCTGGCGGCGGGCCGATTCTTCCTCTTCGGTCATGATGTCGATGTCGAGGTTAGTCAACTGTGATGCCAGGCGCACGTTTTGCCCGCGGCGGCCAATAGCCAGGCTCAACTGTTCCTCAGGAACGACAACTTCGATCTTGCCTGCTTCTTCATCAAGCACAACCTTGGTCACTTCAGCCGGCTGCAGCGCATTCACCAGGAATGTCGGCTGGTCCTCATTCCAGGGGATGATGTCGATTTTCTCACCCTGCAACTCGTTCACCACGGCCTGTACGCGGGAACCGCGCATACCCACACAAGCGCCGACCGGATCGATCGAGCCGTCGTAAGAGATAACAGCGATCTTGGCGCGCGAACCGGGGTCGCGGGCCACAGCCTTGATCTCGATGATGCCGTCATAGATTTCCGGCACTTCCATCTTGAACAGCTCGGCCATGAATTCCGGCGCGGTGCGGGACAGGAAGATCTGCGGGCCGCGCGGTTCGCGGCGCACATCTTTGATATAGCAGCGCACCCGGTCGTTCGGGCGATAGCTCTCGCGGCCGATCTTCTCGTTGCGGCGCAAGATCGCCTCGCCGGCGCCCACATCGACGATGACGTTGCCGTATTCTTCGCGCTTGACCAGGCCGTTGATGATGGTTCCGGCACGGTCCTTGAATTCTTCGTACTGTCGGTCGCGCTCGGCTTCGCGGACTTTCTGCAGGATCACCTGCTTGGCCGATTGCGCGGCGATCCGGCCCATCTCAACCGGCGGCACTTCCTCGACATAGGTCTGGCCTACTTCTGGGTTGGCCATGTACTGGCGTGCCTGATCGACCGTCATCTCGGCCTGGTAGTTTTCCAGCTCTTCTTCCGCCACCACGGTGCGTACGCGGGTGAATTTTGCCCGGCCGGTCTTGCGGTCGATAGACACCCGAATATCCATTTCGGCGCCGTAGCGGCTTTTGGCCGCACGGGCGAGGCTCTCTTCCATCGCCTCGATGACCAGACCTGGGTCGATCATCTTTTCGCGCGCCACGGCCTCGGCGGTTTGCAACAGCTCCAGCTGGTTTGCAGAGGTGATAGCCATTACTTTTTCTCCTCTTCGGACTCTTCGGTCTCGATTTCGTCGAATGCGTCTTCGTTGAGCGTGCCGGCCTCTTTGCGCTGGCGCAGCATTTCCTTGATCAAATCATCGGTCAGAACAAGCTTGGCGTCGCTCAGCCAGTCAAACTTCAATCCGATTGTCACGGTCTCGCCCTGATCCTCAATGTTGATCAGGACTTCGTCCTCTTCAGTTCCCGCCAGTTCGCCCTTAAAGCGGCGGCGGCCGCCGACCATCTCGGCGGTTTCCAGCTTGGCCTCGTAACCTTCGAACATCTCGAAGTCCTTCATCCGCGTCAGCGGGCGGTCGATGCCGGGGCTCGACACTTCCAGCGCATAAGCGTCGATAAGCGGATCCTCAACGTCCAGCACGGCGCTTACCGCATTGGAGATATCAGCGCAGTCATCCACTTCGATGCCGCCATCCGGCTTATCGGCCATGATCTGCAATGTGGTTGCCTTACCAGACATCAGCCGGATCCGCACCAGCTCATAACCCAAGTCCTCGATCACCGGGGTGATGATCTCGGCCAGGCGCCGGTCGATGGCAGCTTTGGCAATCAGGTCGTTGGTCATCAGACCTCCACTTGGGGCTTGCAGGCAATGGCCTGCGGGCACAAAAAAACGGGCGCGCGGCCCGTTGAAATTCCCGGTGGAGCCTTAAACCAGAGGTTCAACGCGCCGCTGTTGTCAAAGGCATATAGGACGGTTCGCCCAAAACTGCAAGAGGATCGTGCAGCGCGCAAAACGGCTGACTGCCGGACTGCTACCCCAGCTTGCCCTGAATATCCGCCGCAACCCCACCCACGACCCCCTGATCCTGGCCGCCGATCACCAGATAAACAATGCCTTCACTGACCCGGGTGGCAACGGCCATGCCAGCCAGAAACTCGCTTGCACTGCCTTGCCGGCGCCGGCGGAGCAGGTGATGCAAAAGGCGACCGGTACGCCGTCCGGGTCCAGAAATGCCATTTGCAATAGGGGTTTATCTTTGAAGCCAAGCAGCCAGGCGCATTTTGAATTCCCGCCTCTTGGCAGATCGAGCAGGAAACGGGTCGACGCTCTGACCGATGGAAAACCCGGCCAGCACTTTGGCCGTCACTCCGGACGCCTGCCCGGCATTCGCCACAGCGTAAATGATGCAGAACGACTGGTCGAATGCCGCGGCCGCATTCCAGCCCGGTGCCTTTTGCGGCTGGGTCCCCCTGCAGCATGTAGTTGGAAAGAACTCCCCGGCCGGCAACCATCGGCTTTCCGGCAACCCGCTGCCGCAAGGCACAGGCGGGACGGGATGAGGGAATCAGCCTTACGCCATCGGCGAGGCAGCCAGCGCCGCGGCGGATAAGACGGCCCGCAACGCAGCCACCGAATTTTCAGAGGCTGTGAACACTGCGCCGAAACCGCATCTTAGTTCAGCGCAAGCACGACCCGGCTGAGCAGGCCAGTGTCCACCTCACCCCCCATGCAGGCCGTCAGCTTTTCATCAGCGAATGCCGCCTGCGCTTGCTTCATCTTCCCATCTCCGTTTCCGCCAACTTTCCCGCAATCTTCCTGCGGGCGGCCGCCAGTCTGCTCATCACCAAACCAATGGCGATATATCTCAGTACGAAAACCAGCTCGCTTCCTTTCCATCACATTCCAAAAGGGCGATGCGCGAAAACCGCATGAATTGCAGATGTTTGAAGAAAAGCGAGGCTATCCAAAGCGTTATTGCCTACATGCTTTAGGAGAGCTGCAGCGTCAAATTGAGGATAGCCGGTCAGGCCAGCCACCAGCGCTCGGCAATGCGCCCGTCATCCAGTGGTGATCGCCGCCCTACCGTGCGCGGAATACCGACATTTTGCCGGGCGGCCAGGGCCATGTCGCTGGATGAGGGGTGATAAAAGAACGCGCCGCGCTTCAGCAGCCCGCGCGGTTCCGGGAGCGCTGCCACATCAACATAACCGTCGCGCAGAGCCTCGGCCCGGATTTCCGCATCAGGGATCACAATGATCTCCACGGTCTGCACCCAGCCTGCTGTGCCAGATTTATAGTGATGTTCAACACTGCAAGCTCGGAAATGGCGGCCTTCCTGCGCGCGCTCCACTTTGTAGCATCCAGTGCCAATCGCATTGGACAACGGCACAGGCAGTTCTCCGCCAGGTGCAACAATTTGATCGGTGCCGGCAAGCAGATAGGGCAAATGCGGATTGCTTTGGGTCAGCTCAATCAGCAGCTGACGACTGCCCAGCGCGGTGATCGCTCGCACCTCCGCACCGGCAATACCTTGTGTGGCAAGCGAGGCTGCTGCGTCCTCTGCCAAGAAAAGCGTACCGTCATGAAACGTCACACCCGCGCGCAAATCGAAGGTCCAGGTCTTTGCATCCTGCGTCGAATGCCAGCCAGTGGCCAGTTCACCGCGCAGCAGTCCATCGGCGGCGATTTCAGTCAGCGTATCATAGACTGCACCGCGGGCGGCCTGTTCCAGCATCCCGCCTTCGCGCGGAACGGCAAGGCGAAAAACGCCGCCGGCCTTCGGAGATGCATTGACCGACCCGCCTGCTGCTGCCAGCAGAGCAGCAGCTGCACCCGATGTGAACAGCGCGCGGCGGTCTATGCGCGTCATGGCACAAGTTCTCCTGCAATCCGGTCCATCGCCCGGACTAACTCAGCGCTGATTCCCGGTTCTGACAAAGCATGGCCGGCATTGCGCACCATCTTCAACTCCGCATTCGGCCACAGCTCATTCAGGCGCCAGGCAGAAGACGGCGGGCAGATCATATCGTAACGGCCCTGCACGATGACCCCGGGAATATGAGAGATCCGGCCCATATTGGCGAGGATCTGGCCATCGTAATCGAGGAAACCGCTATTGATGAAATAGTGGTTCTCCAGCCGGGCAAAGGCACGGGCGTAATCTCCGGGGCTTTCTCCGCTCTGACCGTTGGAATGCACCGAAGCCAGCGCGTTCTCCCATGCAGACCAGGAGCGGCCATAACGCATTTCCTCTTCCAAATTTCCGGAAAACAACCGCTTGTGATAGGCGGCGATCATGTCGCTGCGCTCAGCATCCGGAATCAGAGAAACGAATTTGGCCCAGGTTTCGGGCCAGAATTTGCCGGCGCCGCCGCCATAGAACCAATCCAATTCAGCGCGGGTCATCAGGAACACGCCGCGCAGGATGATTTGCTGGACCCGGCCGGGGTGGGTCTGGGCATAAATCAGCGCCAGTGTCGCCCCCCAGCTGCCGCCGAACAGAATCCAGGATTCGATGCCGAGCTGACTTCGAATCAGCTCCATATCGGCAACCAGATGCCAGGTGGTGTTGTCCTCACACGACGCATAGGGGCGCGAGCGGCCGCATCCGCGCTGGTCGAACAGGATGATTCGGTACACATGCGGGTCAAAATACCGCCGCATTGCCGGGCTGCTGCCGCCGCCAGGGCCGCCATGGCACACGATCACGGGAATACCATTGGGATTACCGGTTTGCTCGGCATATATGCGGTGGCCCTGGCCTGCGTCGATCATACGCTGGTCAAAGGGCTCGACCGGCGGGTAAAGATAATGCACAGCGCGCTTTTGGTCCGGGTATCTATCCATTACTGACCTTAGTGAAACGTCAGACTACAAAAGAGCACACGGAGACAGGAATGCAAGCGCCTCAATCCACGGTCGACCCTGCCGAAATCGCAAAATTCGAAGCGATGGCGGCAGAGTGGTGGAATCCGAACGGCAAGTTCAAGCCTTTGCACATGCTAAATCCTTGTCGGCTTGACTATATTACCCGTCAGATCGCCGGGGAATTCGCCCGCGACCTGACGTCACAGCACCCGTTCAAAGGACTGCGGCTGCTGGATATCGGATGTGGCGGCGGGCTGCTTAGCGAGCCCATGGCGCGGTTGGGTGCAACAGTTGTGGGCGCCGATGCCGCAGAAGGCAACCTGCCGGTCGCCCGCATTCATGCCGAACAGTCCGGGCTGGAGATTGACTACCGCCACACCACCGCCGAAGCGCTGGCCGAGGCCGGCGAGCAATTCGACGTGGTGCTCAACATGGAAGTGGTGGAACATGTTGCCGACCCGGTCAGCTATCTGACGGCGACCCAGCTGCTGCTGAAACCGGGCGGGCTGGAGATCTGCTCGACGCTCAACCGCAACCCCAAAAGCTTTGCCATGGCCATTATCGGAGCTGAAGTGATCATGCGCTGGCTGCCGCGGGGCACCCATGAATGGTCAAAGTTCATTACCCCGGACGAGCTGTTCGAGCTGCTGCGCAAGGCCGGGCTGAAGCCGGTGGACCGAAAGGGGTTCGTGTTCAATCCGATCACTTGGAACTGGTCCATCTCCGAACGAGATTTGTCGGTAAACTATGTGACCGCCAGCGTAAAACCGGGCTGAGGTGCCTTCGCCGGCCGGTTTCAGCTGCCGCCTATGCTAAAGGATAGGTGGTAATCCTTATGCTCTCTTTAGTCATCGCGCCTCGCTTGGTATTTGTAACACGCGGGCTTGGTTTATTTTTCTGAGCCGCGACCGGGCACAAGCTACGAATCTATCGGATGCTTGCGGGCGTCACTTCAGAGGCTGCCCATTAGCTGTACGATTGCCATTCACGGCATGGTGGGGAAAAGGGGCGCTTGTTTGCAGGCGTCCCTTTTTATGCCGGGCAAATGACGGCTTGGATTCTGCCTCTCAGCCACTCTCTTCCAGCTTGCCGCGCAGTTCGCGCAAAATAGGCAAGGTCGCCCGGACCCGATCGCTGCCTAATTCACCCACAACTTCCGAGATCACCGGTATGATCCCGGCCAGTGCCGCGTCACGGGCCTGCTTGCCAGCCGGGCTGATGGCCACCATTTTGCGCCTTGCATCGTCCCAATCGGGGCGGACATGGATGTATCCCGCAACTTCCAGCTTGCTCAGCGTGTTGGTCATCGCCCCGCGGGTCACGTGAAACGCTTTGGCCAGCTGCGCGGGCGAGCGTTCCAACCCGGCCCGACCCAAGTGGTTCAGCACCGAGAAATGCGACAGTTCCATCCCTTTGGGCAGCACTTTGCTAAGACGTGACCGCGCCAGCTGGTCAGCCATAAGAATTTCGCTGAACAGCGATACCGCCAGGGAATGGGTCTCATCCATCAGGGTTCGTCAAACTCCCGGTCGTGAGTCAGGGACGGCACGCGTCTGCGCGCTTCTGCCACTTTTTCAAGATCAAGATCAACGAAAGTCACGCCTGGTTCTTGGCCCGCGTCGGCAAGCACCTCGCCCCAAGGGGCCACAGCCAGCGAATGGCCATAGGTCTTGCGGCTGGGCCCGCGAGAGGCCGGGTGCTGGCCGGTCTGCGCCGGGGCCAGCACAAAGCAGCCGGTTTCGATCGCCCGGGAACGCAGCAGCGAATGCCAATGAGCCGCGCCCGTAACATAGGAAAACGCTGCCGGCGCTGTGAGAATCTGCGCGCCTCCCTTGGCCAAGGCCCGGTGCAAATGAGGAAAGCGCACGTCATAACAGATCGTCATGCCGATATTGGCGAATGGTGTTTCTGCCACAATCGCCTTCGTACCCGGGCGGTAGCCATCGGATTCGCGGTAAGTTTCCTCTGGGGTGACCTCCACGTCGAACATGTGGATCTTATCATAGCATGCTTTGATTTCCCCAGATGGGGAAATCAGAAACTGCCGGTTGGCGAAACGCCCGTCCTCATCGTGGGTCTTAATCCCCAGCGAACCCAGCAGCAGCCACACCCCATGTTTCGCGGCCTCGCCACGCAAAGTTTCGAGGATCGGGTCGTCTTCTTGATGGCAAAGCACAACATTCTGATGCGTCCGGCTGCCGGAAAGGCAATTGGTGACCTCCGGCGTCAGCACAAACCCTGCCCCGCCGCGGACAGCCTCAGCCATCATCGTCTTCACCGTTTCCAGGTTTTCAGCAGGGATGTCGGTGGACGTCATCTGAATCAGAGCTGCGCGCATTCTGTCTCTCCCGGTTCAGGCTGCAAGAAGCGGGTCGAGCTTGCCCGCCTGCTCCAGCGCATAAAGCTCATCACAGCCGCCGACATGGGTGTCGCCGATAAAGATCTGCGGCACCGTGCGACCGCCATTAGCGCGCTGAATCATCTCTGCCTTGCGATCCGGCTGCGCCAAAACGTTGATCTCCGAAAAGGTGACCCCCTTCTGGTTCAGCAGACGCTTGGCCGCGTGGCAAAATCCGCACAGCGGCGAGGTGTAGATTTCAACGGTTTTCATTCAGGACCCCATGATCTGATTTCGAAGGTTGTGGAGGAATTGGGCATTCATTGCAACAATTGCCAGAGGCGGGCGCGCCGCTTCACGCTCGCGTGACACGGGCCAGCACCGCAACACGCACTTCTGCTGCTCCGGCTAGCAGGCAGGCATCAGTACAAGCGCTGAGGGTGGCGCCGGAGGTCATCACGTCATCCACGATCAGAACCGTCCGCCCTTTGATCCGCCCTTTCCGGCTTGGGTGGGTCGTAATTGCAGCACCCAAATGCTGATAACGCTGGTCCCGCGTCTTGCCTTCCAGTGCGGGGGTCCGCCGGAACCTGCTCAGCAGGTCCGGGCAAAACTCCAATTCCGTGCGATTCGCCATTGAACCAGCTAGCAAGGCGGATTGGTTATACTTACGCTTCAGCAGCCGGGTCCAATGCAGCGGTACTGGGCATATCAGAGGATTATCCTCCAGCAATGGCTGCACAGCCCGCTCCAGCCATGCAGCGGCCATGTGCGCAATTTCCGTCCTGTCACCATGTTTCAGTGCCAGAACAAGCTTGCGGCCCTGCCCCTCATAAAGCAGCGCAGATCGCCCCTGGCTCCAAGGACGTGGATGGCGCAGGCAGCTGTCGCATTCCAGGCGGAAGCCATCCGCCTCGCCCGGCAATGGGGCGCCGCAGCCCTCGCAGACCGTGCCGCTGATGAAATGCATCTCGGCCCAGCAGGAACCGCACAGGCCAAAGTCGCTGCCAACCAGCCCTCCGCAGTTCATGCATTGCGGCGGGTATATCAATGAAACAGCGGTTTGAATCCCACCCAACAGCATCTAAATAGCTCCCATGACACAAGCACCTGCACAGCTTTTCGACCGTCGCACCCTGGCGGCCCGCCGCGCACGCCGGCGTGCCGATGCCCTGTTTCTGCACCGGATGGCGCGGGATGAGGTCGAGGATCGCCTGAACATGGTTAACAGACGCTTTACAGCGCCCGCCGTTGTCTGCCCTTTCCCGGAAGTCTGGGAGGGATTTCTACCCGGTGCCGCAGTGGTTCCTGATAACGATGTGCTGGCGCTGGAAGAAAGTGCCCATGATGTGTTGATCCACGCCATGTGCCTCCATTGGGCCAATGACGCGGTAGGCCAGCTGATCCAGTGCCGTCGTGCGCTGAAGGAGGACGGTCTGCTGCTGGTTGTCATGCTTGGCGGTCATACCTTGCAAGAATTGCGCGCGGCCATGGCTGAGGCAGAAACCGTGGTGATGGGAGGCCTTTCACCGCGCGTTGCGCCCATGGGGGAAATCCGCGACCTGGGCGGTTTACTGCAGCGGGCGGGTTTTGCTCTGCCGGTAGCGGATCTGGTACCGCTGACTGCCGAGTACCGCAACCTCACCCATCTGATCCACGACCTGCGTGGTATGGGAGAGACCAACGTCCTTGCCCAGCGGCTGAAAAACCCGGCGCCACGTGCCCTTTTTCAGCTCGCCGATCACATCTATCAGGAACATTTTGCCAACGCAGAAGGGCGGCTGCCCGCCACGTTCGAGCTGGTCTGCCTGACCGGCTGGTCGCCGTCGGACAACCAGCAGAAGCCCTTGCGCCCCGGCACTGCACGGATGCGCCTCGCCGATGCGTTGAGAGTGCCGGAAACCAAGCTCAAGCCCTGATAAATTTTCGCTATGGCTGCACCAATGTGATCCAATTGGCCTTCTGTGCGTAAAGACAGTAACTTGCCGCCAACCACCAATTTCTCAGCCCTACAGGACCTGCCAATGCTGGACGCCGCCCGGACCGCTAAATGCCCTGCCCACGCCCCTGCAGATCACCCTAAGATTCCGGTGGAAAAGGTCGGCATCCTTCTGGCCAACCTCGGCACGCCGGATAATTTTTCGTACTGGCCGATGCGCCGGTATTTGAACGAATTCCTGTCCGACAAAAGAGTGATCGACTACCCGTCCTGGAAATGGCAGCCGCTGCTGCAGCTGATCATCCTGACCAAACGTCCGTTCTCCTCGGGCGCCGCCTATAAATCGATCTGGAACCACGACAGGGGTGAAAGCCCGTTGATGACCATCACTAAAGACCAAACCGGCAAGATAGCAGCGGCGATGAAAGCACGGTATGGCGATCAGGTGGTAGTCGATTTCTGCATGCGCTATGGCAACCCCTCGACCAAATCCAAAGTGCGGGAAATGGTTGCGGCCGGCTGCCAAAAGATCCTGTTTGCACCGCTCTACCCGCAATACGCTGGTGCCACCTCCGGCACTGCCAACGACCAGTTCTTCCGCGCCCTTATGGATGAACCTTGGCAGCCTGCCTCCCGCACGATCGCGCCCTATTTCGACCAGACTGCTTACATCGACGCTTTGGCGCGATCGGTGGAAGTAGCCTATGCCAAAGCGGAAAGGCGCCCGGATATCCTGGTGGTTTCCTATCACGGTATGCCAAAGCGCTACCTGATGCAGGGCGACCCGTACCACTGCCAGTGCCAAAAGACGACACGCCTGCTTAAGGAGCGGCTTGGCTGGGAGGATACCTGGATCACTACTACCTTCCAGTCTGTATTTGGACCCGAAGAATGGTTGAAGCCTTACACTGTGGATCACGTCGCAACGCTTGCCAAGGAAGGCAAGAAGAGCATCGCGGTGATCGCGCCGGCCTTCTCGGCCGATTGCATCGAGACGCTGGAAGAAATCAACGAAGAGATCTGTGAAAGCTTTATGCATGCCGGCGGCGAGGACTTTCTTTATATCCCCTGCCTTAACGATGATAACGATCACATTGCGGCACTGGCCGCTGTGATCGAGCAGAATCTGCTAGGCTGGCTAGACTAAATCTCTGTCCCGGTCCAAATAGGATCCAATGTTAGATCGCTGGGCACACTGCCAGACCGGGGAGATTTTAGATGACGCTTGCGCATTGGGCCGCCGCCCTTGAACAGCATTGGGGGATCGAGGCGGAATTGAGCCGCCTCGATGGGGAGTATGACCTGAACTTCCTGGCCAAAGGGAGAGATGGCAAGGGTTATATACTTAAAGCCATGCGCCCCGGCTGCGAGACCTGGCTGGTCGATATGCAAGTAAAGGCGTTTGAGCATATCGCCGCGCGCCAGCCGGATCTGCCCTGCCCGCGGGTAATTGCCTCTGCAAATGGCCAGTCGCTGCTGAAACTACCGGATGAAGACGGTCAAAACCGCAT
>NZ_JAXMOX010000042.1:0-26622 GCF_034669605.1 Leisingera sp. | reverse complement strand
GAACAGCATGGCAAAGCTATTGTTCACCTGCTCAAACGCGGTCAGCAGCCGTTCGCGCCCCTCGCGGTTGAGGCTGGCAATGCCGTCGCGCAGGGTCTTCACCGCGCCTTCCAGATCCAGCTTTTCCGCAACCAGCGTGTCATGCTCATTCTGCACGCCGCGAGCGTCGTCCTCGGCGCGCAGGTTGACCGCTCCCAAGGCATCGCGCTGGCGCTTATAGCGGTCGACGTCGTGTTCCAGACCTTCCGAGGCAGGCATCTCATCCGGCGCTACACCCAGTTTCTCCAACAGCGCCTGCGGGGTGATCTGCTGCGCTTCGATGATCCGACCCGCAGCTTGGGTGACGGCTTCCCTGGCCGCTTCACAGCGCGCCTCGGATCGCGCCCGCGCCTCGCGCGCTTCGGAGGCCAGCCGCTCGCACTCGCGCTCTTTGTGGACCGCCTCGCGCAGCTCGGCCTCGGCTGCGACCAGCGCCTCTGTTGCAGCCGATTTGCGGGCCTCGGCCTCGGAAATCGCCTCGTTCAGCTCTGCGCGTTTCCCGGCAATCTCGGCTGGAACCGCATTAGCCTCTTCCAGCTCCTCCTGCGAGGCCTCGCGGCGGTCGGCCAATTCTTCGATCCGTGCCTCAGCGCTCTCCAGGCGGTGGCGCCAGCCGGACAGTTCCTTGGTCACCTCCTGCGCACGTTTGGTGCGGGCTTCACCCTCGCGGCGCAGCTCGTCATGGCTGGAGCGGTGGGTCAGCATGGTGATCCGCGCCGCCTCGACCGACTGTTTGATGTCCTCTACTACCGTGCGCGCTTGATCAAGATCGCCAAGCTCACCCAGAGCCTTTTCAGCCTCTTTCAGCTGCAGACTGGCATTCAGCGCATCTTCTTCATGGCGCGAAACAGCGATACCAAGCGTTTCAAGCTTGCCTTCTGCAAGATTCCTGTCGGCCTCAGCCCGGCTCAGCGCGCGGGCCGCGTCCGCCACCCGCTGGTCCGCCACGCGGCGAGCCTGGCGGGCGTTATGATCGGCCAATGTCACCTCTTCCAGTTTGCGCAAGAGCATTTCATGCGCTGCGCGGGCGCCATCCGCCCTGGCGCTGACGCGCTCCATCTCCTGCTTCAGCGCTTCCAGCTTGTTCAATTGCTCCAGCCGCATTGCTGCTGCACTTGGCGCATCCTCAGCCCAGGCACGGTAACCGTCCCAGCGCCACAGATCTCCTTCTACGGTCACCAGGCGCTGCCCTGGCTTCAGTTGCGCCTGCAGCCCTGCTGCGGCATCGCCATCCACCAGTCCGATCTGCGCCACCCGGCGGGACAGGGCATCAGGACCGGAGACAAACAGCGCCAGCGGCTGCACGCCGGCGGGCAGGGCGGCATCCTGATCATAACCGGACAGCGCCACCCAGCCAGTCGGCCCGTCCGCCTCCGCCAGCGGCGCGCGCAGGTCATCAGCCAAGGCTGCACCCAGGGCCTTTTCATAGCCCGGGGTCACGGTCAGCTCATCCAGGATCTGGCCGCCCTCGGCTGTATCCCGCTCCACCAGTTTCGCCAGCGCTGTAACTTCGGCACGCAACGCGCCCAGCCCGCCTTCGGCTTCCGAGCGCTGCGAACGTGCTTCACCTTCCCGGCTCTGTGTCTCCGTGCGGGTCCTATCCGCATCGGCCAGTGCTTCTTCAGCCATTTCCGAGGCCTCACGCGCCTCTTCCTCAGCCGTGACTGCAGCTTCGAATTTGTCCGCCGCCAGTTCCAGCGCGTTCCTGGCCTCCCGCTGTGCGGCACGGGCTTTCTCTGCCTCTTCCCCGGACCGGCCAAACGCGCGCTGGCAGTCTTCCACCCCTCGGCGTGCTGATTGATGGCGAGCTGCTAAGCGGGCGACATCCTCGGTCACCTGCGCCAGATGGTCCTCGCGAGCCTGCAGCACCGAACCGGCGTCGCGTGCCAGCTCCGCCGCCTCGGCCATTTTACCGTCGTGCCCGTCACCAGCCTTGGACAGCTCGCGCTGCTCCCATTCCAGCCGTTCGATGGTTTCGCCAGCATCCTTGTTCAGCCCGGTCTCGCGCTCAATATCATTGCCCAGCTGCACAACCCTGCTGCTAAGCCGTTCGATCGTCTGGCGCGCTTGCGCCTCCTGATCGCCCAGCGAGTCCCGCTGCACCACCAGACGCTGCAGAATGGCGGCTGCGATGGCCTCTTCCTCGCGCAGCGGCGGCAGCATCGCCTCTTGAGATCCTCGCTGCGCTACCGCTGCACGGACCAGTGCTTCGGCCTTGGCAGCCTGCTCAACCCGCACCCTCAACTCATTTTCTGATTCCAGCCGCGCCTCATCCGCTTCGCGCCAGCGGCGGTACAGCAGCATGCCTTCGGCCAGCCGCAGCTTCTCGCCGATCTCGCGGTAACGCTGCGCCTGCCGCGCCTGCTTTGCCAGTTGTGCCAGCTGCGCGGCCAGCTGTTCGATCACGTCATCGACGCGCAGCAGGTTGGCTTCGGTGTTCTTAAGCTTCAGCTCTGCCTCGTGGCGCCGCTGATAGAGGCCGGAAATGCCCGCTGCCTCTTCCAGGATGCGTCGCCGCGCCTTGGGTTTGGCGTTGATCAGCTCGGCAATCTGCCCTTGCCGCACCAGCGCCGGCGAATGCGCACCTGTCGAAGCATCGGCAAACAGCATCTGCACATCACGCGCCCGCACGTCCTTGCTGTTCGACTTGTAGGCACTGCCCACATCGCGCGTGATGCGGCGCACGATCTCCAGCCCATCGGCCTCATTGAACCCCGAGGGCGCCAGCCGCTCAGTATTGTCGATCTGCAAGCTGACTTCGGCAAAGTTGCGCGCGGGACGCGACGAGGTGCCGGCAAAGATCACATCCTCCATGCCGCCGCCGCGCATGGCCTTGGCGCGGGTCTCGCCCATCACCCAGCGCAAAGCCTCCAATAGATTGGATTTGCCGCAGCCATTCGGTCCCACAACCCCTGTCAGCCCATCGGCAATGACCAGTTCGGTAGGATCAACAAAGCTTTTGAAGCCGTTCAGCCTGAGCTTGGAAAACCGCAAAGCCGCCCCTTCGTGATTCCGTATCGGGAAAGTTCAGCGGTTCCTATCGTGTGTGTCAACGCTCCGCACCCCCAAATCGGGACAAACCGAATGGATTTGGCACCATATCTTGTGGATAACCCGTGCGATCCGGCGGTCTTTTGCCAAGCCAGCGCTGTTCCGAAGTCAGACAGAGCGCAACAGCCGCCCCAGCCGGGCTATCCCTTCCTGAATGGCCGCGTGGTTGGATTTGGAAAAGCTAAGCCGGATCGTGTTCTGGCCGCTGTCATCGGCAAAAAAAGCCTGCCCGGGCACAAAAGCGACCTTCTCTGTCTCCAGCGACCGTGCCAGCAATCGGGTCCCATCCGCGCCGTCTGGCAATGTCATCCAGACAAACATCCCGCCCTCGGGCCGGGTCCAGTTTACCCCCTCCGGCATATGTTCCTCCAGGGCCGCCAGCATCACGTCACGGCGCCGCTGATAGACCGCGTGCAGCTGCTCAACATGCGCATCAAAGCAAGCCTTGGCCACCGCATGCACTGCCATCTGGTTGATAGTGGACGTGTGCAAGTCCGCCGCTTGCTTCAGCAACACCATCTGCGATATGACCGGCTTGGCCGCCACCGCCCAGCCGATCCGCACTCCTGGTGCCAGCGTCTTGCTGAAGGTGCCGCAATAGACCGTGCGGCAGTCCTCGACCGTGCCTTTCTGCTCCAGTTCCAACGCCAGCACCGGCGGCACGGCCTCGCCATCATAGCGCAGTGACTGATAGGCTGCGTCTTCGATGATCGCACAATCCAGTTCCTCCGCCACCTCCAGCATCTGCAGGCGGCAGGTGCGATCCAGGGTTTCCCCGGTCGGGTTAGCGAAATCCGGTGACAGATAGGCGAATTTCACCACGCTGCCCGCTTCAGCCGCGCCTACGGCATAGCTCTCCGCAGTCCGGTCCCCTTTCAACGACAAGCGGTCATAGCGTGGCTCATAGGCATTAAAGGCCGCCAGCGCCCCCAGGTATGTCGGCCAGCCCACCAAAGCGGTGTCGCCAGGCGACAAGAACAGTTTACCTAAATAATCCAACGCCTGCTGGGAGCCGGAAGTAATCAGCACATTGCCCGGATCACAGACTATTCCAATCTTTGCCATCTCCCCAACAATCCACTCGCGCAGCGGCATATATCCCTCGCTCACCGAATACTGCAGCGCCATGGCTTGCCGTTCTGGTGAAAGCGAATTCTTGAAAGCTTTGGCAAATTCATCCGTTGGGAACAGCGCTGAATCCGGGATGCCGCCGGCAAAAGAGATAATATCCGGCTGATCCAGAAGCTTCAGCAACTCGCGGATTGCCGACGCCTTCATCCGCGCGTTCCGGCTGGCAAAGATCTGGTCGAACTGCATCCTCGCTCTCCTGGTGCTCCTGGTTTGGCATTTAGTGTCACGGTAGGAGAGTGCAAAATAAAGTCAATAATACTGACCTAATGTTGCAGCCTTCGTGAACCGGCCCGCCCTTGCAGCCTCTTCCCTCGCGTGGTCATATGATTTGACCAATTCAGACGAGCCTCCGCATGCCATTTCAGAAAGTTCAGCCCGAAAAACTCTCTGCCTCTGTCGTCAAGCAGATCGAACAGCTGATCCTGCGCGGCATCCTCTCACCCGGTGAACGGCTGCCTGCTGAACGTGAGCTGGCCGAACGGCTGGGCGTTTCCCGCCCCTCTCTGCGCGATGCCATCGGCGAACTGCAAGCGCGCGGGCTGCTGACGTCCAAGGCAGGCTCCGGCGTGTTTGTAGGGGACGTTCTAGGGTCAGCCTTTTCGCCAGCGCTGATCCAGCTCTTTGCCACCCATGACGAGGCTGTGTTCGACTACCTGTCCTTCCGCCGCGACATGGAGGGGCTGGCGGCGGAACGCGCAGCCCGGTTCGGCTCTGACTATGACCTGCAGGTGATCCAGGCGATCTTTAATAAGATGGAGGCGGCAGGCAACCCGGCTGTGTCCGAAGCGGCGGCCAAGCTCGACGCCCAGTTCCATTCCGCCATCATGGACGCCAGCCACAACGTGATCATGCTGCATATGATGCGGTCGATGTTCGACCTGCTGCGCGAGGGGGTGTTCTACAACCGCCGGATCATGTTCCAGCAGCACACCACCTATGAAGCGCTGCTGGAGCAGCACCGCGCCATCAACGCCGCCCTGCAGGCCCGCGACCCGCAAGCGGCTCGCGCCGCGGTGGAGGCGCATCTGGACTACGTCAAACAGGCCCTCACCGACAACCAGCGCGCCGAGCGCAACACCGAAGTGGCACGGCAGCGGCTGGAGCATGAGACGGGCAAAGGTTGAACAGGGAGCTGTAGCCATATTCCGGCTGCCGCAAAAAGCGGCCCGGCAAAGATGAGAATGTATGGGGTAGTTTTGACGCGTTTAATGTAAAAGTTTGAAGTCGTTGATGGAAATCCTGACATATCACCCTCAGTTAAAAGCTCCGTTTTACTACACGCCGTTCAACGCCCGTTTTCAAAGTTCAGTAGGAAAAAGCAGAGTTAAGCTGCTGCTTTTGCATCTTTAGATGCAAGGCAGCCTTCTACTCGCGAACGAAAAAACCCGGCCGCTTGGGCCGGGTTCTTTGATTTTCCAGGTGTCAGCGCAGCTTAGTGCAGCTTGGCGTCCACATCCGCGATCGCGGCGTCAATCAGCTTGTTGGCTTCGGCCGCAGTCATCTGTTTCGAGATCACCTCATCCGCCGCAGCAACTGCGATTGAGATCGCTTGGTCGCGTACTTCCTTCACAGCCGAAGCTTCCGCTGAAGCGATTTGCTCTTCAGCAGCCGCCAGACGGCGGGCGATGGAGGCTTGCAGGTCCGCTTTTGCCTGTTCCGCTGCACGGGCAGCTTCGTCACGGGCAGCAGCGACGATCTGGTCGGCCTTGGCCTGAACTTCCTGCTGCTTGCGCTCGTAAGACGCCAGAACAGTCTGGGCCTCCTCGCGCAATGCACGGGCCTCGTTCAGTTCCTTCTGGATGCCTTCTGCACGGCTGTCCAGCTGGCCACCCAGCATGCCCGGCACTTTGGCCAGCAGCAGGATGCCCACAAACAGAGCAAAAGCCAGCAGAACAACAAAATCGGTGTTGCCCAGTGAAAAGAACGGGCCTGAAGCGGCCAGCGCAGGGCTGGCGGCGCCAAACGTCAGGGCAAGGGCGAGAATATTGCGCATGTCCTTATCCTTTCGTCCGCTCGGCAACTGCCACGGCAATTGCGTCTGCGTCTGCCGAACCGCCCAGCGCGGTCACCAGCGCCTCTGCGGTATCGGTGGCAACAGCCTTCACGCTTTCCAGCGCACCGGCCTTGATTTCGGCGATTGCCTTTTCGGACTCGGCAGCCTTAGCAGAGATCTGTTCGTCCGCTTTAGCAATTGCCTGATCCAGTCCGGCCTGAATTTCCGCGCGGGTCTCAGCAACGATGCGCTGAGCTTCGGCACGGGCATCCGCCAGAGCTTTGTTATATGCGTTCTCGGCCTCGACAGCCTTGGCTTTCAGGTCTTCAGCCGCGGCGAGGTCGTTGGTGATGGTCCCCTGACGCTCGGCCAGCACCGCAGCAATGCGGGGCAGCGCGACGCGCGACAGAATGAGGTAGATCACGACCAGGGCGACCACGAGCCAGAAGATCTGGTTCCCGAAGGTCGAGAAGTCCAGCTGCGGCATGCCCGGAGCAGACCCGTGCGCTGCGTCTGCGGCGCCGTGTGCTGCGTCTTGCGTATTTGATGCCATGTCGTTCTCCTTGGGAACTTGCCGTTACACCGGGCAGTGCAGATTTAGGCCGCACTGCCCGGCCGTAAGGAAATAGGTTCCTAAGGTCTTAGACGGCGAACATCAGCAGCAGCGCGACCAGGAACGAGAAGATGCCCAGTGCTTCTGCAAATGCGATGCCGATGAACAGGGTTGCGGTCTGGCCGGCGGCTGCCGACGGGTTGCGCAGAGCGCCTGCCAGGAAGTTGCCGGCAACGTGGCCCACACCGATTGCGGCTGCGCCGGAACCGATTGCTGCCAGGCCTGCGCCGATGAACTGACCGAGTTGTGCGATATCGCCTTCCATGAGTATTCTCCTTACGATGGAATGTGGTGATTTAGGGTCTGGGTGAACCGCCAGGCTCACCCGGTAAACTTTCAGATCCTGGCCTTAGTGACTCGGATGCAGCGCATCCTTCAGGTACACGCAGGTCAGGATGGTGAAGACATAGGCCTGGATGAAGGCCACCAGAACTTCGAGTGCATAAACCGCAGTGATCGCGAAGATCGGCAGGAAGCTGAACAGGCCCAGGGCGCCTGCAAAACCTGCGAACACCTTCAGAACCGCGTGGCCGGCCATCACGTTGCCAGCCAGACGAATGCTGTGGCTGACGGGACGCACGAAGTAGGAAATCAGCTCGATGATCGCCAGGATCGGGCGGAGCGCCAGAGGCGCGCTCGACACCCAGAACAGGCCAAGGAAACCGGCGCCGTTCTTGACAAAGCCAACGATGGTCACAGTGAAGAACACCAGCCCGGCCAGGATCGCGGTTACCGCGATGTGCGAGGTGGTGGTGAAGGACATCGGCAGCAGACCCAGGAAGTTGGCCATCACGATGAACATGAACAGGGTCATGATATAGGGGAAGAACTTGACGCCATCCTTGCCGGCCACATCTTCAACCATTTTATAGATGAATCCATAGGCCAGTTCCGCAACCGACTGGGCGCGGCCCGGCACGATGGCCCGGCGCGACGACCCCAGCACCAGCAGCGCGAACACGGCAGTAACAGCCAGTGCCATCCACAGGGTCACGTTGGTTGGGGTGTACCAGGAAATATTATCGCCAAACAGCGCCTTCACATTGAACTGATCCATCGGGTGGATTGCCAGTTTTGATTCCGCCGGAGCGAAAATCAGGCCGGATACCAGCACCAGCGCCAGCGCTGCGTAAAAGAAAATTTTGCCCATCAGTCCGCTTCTCCTGTCGCCGGTGCCCGATCCCGTCGGATCAATCCCGGTCTTGCGCATTTTTGTCGGCCTCTTCGGCCAGTTTCTGTTCCTGGATTTCTTGCGCGGTGCGAAGCATCGTCTTCACCCCGGCCGCCAAGCCCAGCATTATAAACAGCACCATGAAAATAGGCAGGGTTCCAAACAGATGGTCCAACCCGTATCCGATGCCAAAGCCGATCCCAAGACCGGCCACCAATTCAATCACCATCCGCCAGGCCTGATTGGCCATCGAATAATGCTCATCCGCACGCGGCTTGGGCTCTTGGGCCTTACGCGCCGCCGCCAGCTTCTCCTCCAGCTGCGCCATGCGCTGCTTTTGGTCGTCGTCGGTCACGGGCGCCATCCTCACGCGAATTTCTGAGAACGGTTGCTAAGGCCAAGGAGCTTGGGAGTCAATTACAAGGATTGAAACTTGGATTCCCTATTAACATACTGATAAATAACAGCTAAAAATGCAACACTGCGTCCCGCGCGCTTCTGTCGCGCCGGCTGTTGGCGCCCGAACTTCAGGGAAACGATATTCAACCAAGAGGTTGATTTTAGCCAAAGGGCCGTTTTGCCGTACCCCAGCGCCCGATCCGCCCGCCGGTCAGCAACAGCCCCAGCAGGATCGCCACCATGCCCCAGCCGATGCCCAGGAAGAAATCACCAGCCAATATTCCAGTGCCACGCCCTGTCTCTCCCCACAGTAGAGCCTCCATGACGGCTCAAGACAGATTGTCAAACCTGCCGGCGGTGGATAGGACTACCAGGCATGAGCGATCCCCTCGACACAGCTTTTGCGGCCTTGGCCGACCCGACTCGCCGGGCGATCCTCACTATGCTGCTGGAAGACGACATGGCGGTGACCGATGTAGCGGAACCATTCGAAATGTCGCTGGCGGCGATTTCCAAGCATTTGAGCATCCTGACCCGGGCAGGACTGATCGCTCAGGAAAAGCGCGGCCGGGTAAAGTGGTGCAAGCTGCAGCCCGACGCCATGCGCGCTGCCTCCGTCTGGATGCAGGGGTTTGGCCAGTTTGAACCGGTCAACCTGGATGCCTTTGAACGCTTCTTGGAGGCTGAGCATCTGGCAGGAGACGCGCAGGCGGACCCCTAGCGAACTACAAATACCGATGTTTCAGAATGCAGCACCAGATGGCTGGCGTGTGACGAAAACACATAGTCCAGGATTCCAGGCATATGGGTGCCCATCACAACCAGATCCACTTCCAGCTCCTTTGCAGTCCGGGGCAGGATCGAATCGATCTCTGCCCCGACATCCACAGAATAGATCGGCAGCCCCTCAACCTTAGCACCGGTTTGCTCCGCCATCTTGCTTGCCAGGTCTGCCAGCTCATCACCGGACGACCCTACAGTATGCCCGCGCCTGACCTGCTGATCCGTCACATGGACCAGCGTCACGCGCGCGCCATGATTCTTGGCGAAATCCGCTGCCACATCCAGCGCTTTCTTGACCGTTGAAGGCATGTGCAGGTCAACGGGCACCATGATATGCTTGAACATTGTCGCCTCCTCTTTCCGAAGCGTCCCTCAGCACCAGTATAGCGGAAAACAAGAGGGTTGCGTTGACCTGCCGCAAGGTGTTGGACTCCCCGCCGGTGGGGAGCATGCCCTGTGTGTTCAGACGGGCACCCGGTCCCTCGCGCCCTCCAGCAGCATCGCCAATGCCACCACCGACATCACGATCCCAATCAACACCATGCCCGGCGGCGCGCCGCGGCCCAGCGCGATCTCCCACAGGATCACCCAGCTCGGCGTGAGGTAGGTATAGGCCATAACCTTTGCCGAAGGCAGCCGCATTGCCGCATATTGCAAAAGCACAAAGGTCGCCGAACTGGCACAGACAGCCAGATAGAACAGCCCGATCCAGACGATAGCGGGCAACTGGGCCCAATCGGTGGCCAGAATGTCCTGCCAGCCAAACACCGCCAGCAGCGCGCCGCCTGCCAGCAGCATCCCGAAGGTAAAGACCACTGCGGGCTCACCCCGGTTCAGTTTCCGCACCATCGGCGTATAAATGGCATGCAACAGGCAGCCCCAGAAATAAATGATCTCCCCCTGGCCGACCTCAAACGCCGCCAAGGCGCCCAAATCGCCGCGCACGATCACCCATACTGCCCCCGCCGCGCCAATCGCCAGCGCCACGGCCATCCAGCGGGTGGTGATCTGCCGCAGCAGCAGCCAGCCGAATGCCGCGCTCATCACCGGCACCAGGGTGAACACCGCTGCGGCGCTGACCGGCGCCGCCGTCTGCAGCCCATAGAACATCAGCACGAAGTATCCGCCGAACAGCCCGCCCAGTACGGCAAACCGCCAGGGTGCTCGAAAATGCCCACGCTGCAGCCCGGTGGTAGCCAGTGCGGCGATGCCGATGACGACCGCGGCAATACCAAATCGCGCCGCATTCAAGGCCGCCGGCGCAATCTCGTTGGCCACCATCGCGCCCAGCGAGAAAGATCCTGCCACCAGTGCCGAAAACAGCAGCATCGCCAGGTGCCCCCGCAGTGCCTCGCTCATAGCTGCCAATCCTTTACCTGCTCTTTCAAGAACGCCAGGAACGCCTGCACCTTGGTAGTACGGTGCAGATCCACATGGGTCACCAGCCACAACGCGCCCTCCCAGTCCTTCTGGGGCGGCATCATCTCCACCAGATCCGGCTGCTGCCGCGCCTCCCACGCCGCCATGAAGCCGATTCCGGCGCCGCTGCGCACCGCCGCCTTAAGGGTGGAGCCGTCGGTACAGCGAAAGGCGATCGCCTCAGCCGGAGCATTGGCCCGCAGCCAACGGGAATACGGCGCCCGGCTACTCTCATCGTCCTGACCGACAAACCGGTGGTTGGGAATATCCTCCAGCCCCTGCAGCAGCCCGTATTTCGCCGCATAATTCCTGGAGGCATAAAGCCCGATCTTCTGCTTCATGAAAGACTGCACCACATTGTCCGGCTGATCCGGCGCATTGCCCGCGCGGATCGCCACATGGGCTTCACCGTATTCCAGCCGGAACAGACGGTCGCCGGTCAGATAGCGGATGATCAGCCCGGGATGCATGTCCTGGAATTCTTGCAGCGCCGGAACCATCATCGGCGCGAACGACGCCAGCGAGGTCACCACCAGCTCGCCTGAAACGTCATCGCCCTGCCCCTTCAGCCGACCCACCAGCTGGTTGAACTGATCGTCCGTGGCTTGCGCGACCCGCAGCAGGTCCTGCCCGGATTCTGTCGGCGTATAGCCGCGGGCATGGCGCTGGAACAGCTTCACCCCAAGCCGCGCCTCGATTGCGTCGATATGGCGGATCACCGTGGCATGGTGCACACCCAGCACTTCGGCGGCACCGCTCACCGTGCCCATGCGGGCCACCTGATACGCAGTGCGGACCTCATCCCAATTGTCCATTGCAGCCTCCTTGCCAGCCGGATCCATTATGCGCAAAAATGCACATCTCATGTGATCAAAGCGGCATTGCGTTCAAATTTGCAATACCCCAAATACCTGTCAGCAACAAGCACAGGAACACGAAAATGACCCGCACTGTTCTCCACATCGACTCCTCCGCCCGCACCGAGGGTTCCGTGACCCGCGATCTCTCGGCGCAGATCGTCAGCCGCCTTGGCGCCGGACAGGTGATCCGCCGCGACTTGGCCACACCGCTGCCGCTGCTGGACGGCGCTTGGATTGGCGCCAACTTCACCCCGGCGGACCAGCGCAGCGACGCGCAAAAGCAGCTGCTTTCCCTCTCCGACTCGCTGGTGGAGGAACTGAAACAGGCCGACACTATCGTCATCGGCGCTCCGGTCTACAATTTCTCGGTGCCCTCCACGCTGAAGGCCTGGATCGATCTGGTAGCCCGCGTCGGCATGACTTTCCAGTACCGTGAAACCGGCCCCGTCGGCCTGCTGGAAGGCAAGCGCGCCATCATCGTCATGGCCTCGGGCGGCACCCAGGCCGGCTCCGACATCGACTTTGCCACTACCTACCTGCGTCACATGCTGGGCTTCATCGGGATAACAAACGTCGAAATCGTCGCCGCCGACGCCATGTCGATCGACGCCGATGGCGCCCTGGCTAAGGCAAAGGGCCAGATCGAAGCGCTGGCGGCCTGATCCCGGCTGCCCAGCGCGCCTGCCGTCAGCCCTGCCCGGGCTGGCGGTTTTCTGTTCGTGAACCCGTCCGCAGCCCATCAGGCGGCAGCGCTGGACCTGGCGCTGGAAGACGAGCAGGCTGGATAGCACGGCCGTCATTCAATTCCTGCTTAGATCCAGCTGACCTCACAGCCGGTCTTTTCGAAGAAGGCCATCAGATCAGTCCGCGTCATCGCCACCGTGCGGTCATTGACCAGCGGATGCATGAAAATCACATCCGACTCCTGTGCCCGCGCGTCCATATAAAAGGTGACGCCCTTTTCCGTTCCTGTGATCATCGCCAGCGGACTGACCGCGCCGGGGCGGATACCGAGGTTCTCCAGCAGCCGGTCCGCCGAGCCGAACGACAAGTTTCCGGCCCCCAACTCCGCCGCCAGCACCTTGAGATCGACCTCCCGGTCCTGCTGCAGCGTCACCAGATAGTTGCGCTTCTTCTTATCGCGCAGATACAGGTTCTTGAGCCGCAGCGCGTTTTCGCCCGGCACCGTGAACTGGTCTTCGACCGCCTTGGCATCCTCCACCGTGCGGAGCGGCACATGCGTGTGCAGCCGATAGGCGATTCCCCAACCGTCCAGCTGCTTCAGCAGCGCATCCGAGGAGACAGGCAGGCTGTCTTGATAGGCCGATGATGCATCCATGATCTTACTCCGCAAGCCGTTTCGGGTTGCAGCGCAGATCACGCAAAATGAATACGGGACGCAAGAGGTGTTCCGCCCCCTGCGCCCCGTTTTGCGCCAATTCGCCTCTACGCCTCGGCGAAATCCCCGCGCCGGGCCTCTTCATAGTGGTCGAAATCAGTGCTGAACCAGCCGGTACCGCGGGTGGCGCTGGCCAAAGTGCTGCACAGATCATCCTGCACCGACATCGGCAGCAGTGTTTCAAACACATCCCAGCCAGCGACACCGTCTTCGGCCTCAAACCCCAGGATCTGCCCCTTCATGCCGCTCACCACCGGCACCAGCCCGCCGGTAAACACCGAGGGCACATGAATTTGCACCCGCATGATCGGTTGAAGCAGCACCGCGCCAGCTTCGGACAGCGCCTCCCTGACCGCATTCTTCCCCGCAGTCCGGAACGCAAAATCAGAGCTGTCGACCGAGTGATGCTTACCGTCCTTCAGCGTCACGCAGATATCCACCACAGGATGCCCGTTCAACCCCTGCGCCAGCGCCTCGCGCGCGCCGACCTCGACCGAGGGGATATAGTTCTTGGGCACTGAGCCGCCTTTCACGGTTTCTTCAAATACGAAACCGCTGCCCCGCGGAAGGGGCTTCACCTCGATCACCACATCGGCAAACTGCCCGGCGCCGCCGGACTGCTTGCGGTGGCGGTACTGCACCTGCACCGGCTTCCTGATTGTCTCGCGTAATGCCGGCGGCACCACGACTTCCTCCACCTCAACGCCGAATTCGTCTTTCAGGGCTTGCTTGATGCGCCGCATGTGCAGCGGGCCTTGCAGGTTCAGCAGCACTTGGCCGCTGGCCTCATCCTGCCCCACACCCAGCGCCGGATCGATCTCCGCCAGCCGCTCCAGCGCACCCGACAGCCGGGCATCGTCGCGCTCGTTTACCGGGGTAATCACCCGCCGAAAGGTCGATGGCCGCGGCTGCGCCCAGTCCGGCAGCGGCGCGGCGCCGTCGCGCGCATAAGCAAATCCCATATTCAGATGGTCCGACTTGACCGCTTGCCCCATATCCCCTGGTGCCAGGCTAGCGTTGGCCGTGGAACCAACGCCGGTCAGCGAGCCAAGCGCTGCTCCGCCAACCGAAGCGCCATTGCCGACACTGCCGTCCAACGCCCGCACCATCACCGTTTTGCCCAGATGCTTGACCAGATCGGCCATGCAACCGACAGCGACGACTTTGGCGTCCTGTGACAACCGCTCCAATGCAACCCCCACATCCGGGGCCTCGTGCCGCAGCGACTTCATCAGCCGCAGGATACCGTTCTTATGCACGGCAGATCCCATCAGCGCCGGGATCAGGTCATTGTGCTGCAGCACCTTGGTCGCCACCTCGTAGGCCTCATCCGGCATCACCTTCTGATCCTCGATCAGCTCCTCCAGCAGAGTGTCGTCGAAATCCGCCAGCGCCTCCAACAATTCGGTCCGGGCTTCCTGCTCGCGGGTATACATCGCCACCGGCAGCTCAATCAGCGCCGAGGGCTCGCCTTCGCGGTATTGCCAGGCGCGTTCCGAGATCAGATCCACAGCCCCCACAACCTGGCCGTTCTCGCGGATCGGCACCTGCCGCAGAATGATGTTGTGGCTGCAATAGGCCTGAAGCGCAGCGGCGATTTCCGCCACCCGGTCTGCCGCCTGGTCCATGCGGTTGACAAAAATAAAGGCGGGGATCCCCGCCTCCTCCAGCTTGCGCAGATACGGTGCGCTTAGCACCGCAGCTCCGGCATCTGCCGGCACGCAAAGGACGGCAGCGTCACTGGCCGCCAATGCCGGACCTGCCTGAGCCAGGTTGTCAGCCCCGCCTGCGATGTCGATTGCGGCCCAGTCCTCGCTCATGAATGAAAAAGGCTGCAAAGCGGCGACGCCTGCAACCTCCTGCCGTTTACCCGCGGCACTGTCCAGATTGGCCAGCGCCGCTGTCAGCGTAGATTTGCCGGACTGCGACGGTCCCAGAATAGTGAAAACGCGCATGTTATCTGATCCTCCCTTGGCTGATGCGGCTGCCCGCCCGGAACCGCAGACGCCAAGTGGCGCGCGGAATGCCTGTTCTGAAGATCTGCCTCGATGCTCTGTCGGGTGGCCCGGCCGGTGAGTGGACGGCGAGGGACCAGCTGTCAGATGTTGACCAACACGGCCCCTGCATGTCAAGCCGCACGTAGCTGCCCTGTGCCGCCCCGGCGAACCCGCGCCGCGGTTGACTCCGGCGGCCAAACGGCGTAACGCCTGCCCCAGCATCCGGAAGCGAGTGAGTCTTCCGGTCCCTGCCCGTGCCAGGGATCGCCCCCCACCAGCGTGTTACGCCCGTGGGGGCATTTGCGCATGGATCGCTTGTCCCCTACATACGGGGGCGCCACAACTTGAAACCGGCATCAGGAGGCCGCAGGCATGTTTGAAAATCTATCCGAACGCCTATCCGGCGTCTTTGACCGGCTGACCAAACAGGGCGCCCTCAACGAGGAGGACGTGAAATCCGCCCTGCGTGAAGTGCGCGTGGCGCTGCTCGAAGCCGACGTCTCACTGCCGGTTGCCCGCGACTTCGTCAAGAAGGTGCAGGAGCAGGCCACTGGTCAGGCGGTCACCAAGTCGGTGACCCCGGGCCAGCAGGTAGTGAAGATCGTGCACGACGCATTGGTCGACGTGCTGCGCGGCGACGAGGATCCCGGCAAGCTGAAGGTCGACAACCCGCCCGCCCCGGTGCTGATGGTCGGCCTGCAGGGCTCGGGCAAGACCACCACCACCGGCAAACTGGCGAAACGGCTGAAGGAGAAAGAAGGCAAGAAAGTCCTGATGGCCTCGCTTGACGTCTACCGCCCGGCGGCGATGGAGCAGCTGGCGGTGCTCGGCACCCAGATCGGCGTCGACACGCTGCCGATCGTGCCCGGCCAGAAACCCGTCGATATCGCCAAACGCGCCAAGCAGCAGGCGACACTGGGCGGCTATGACGTCTACATGCTGGACACCGCGGGCCGCCTGCACATTGACGAGACCCTGATGCAGGAGGTCGAGGACGTCCGCAACGCGGTCTCCCCGCGTGAGACGCTTCTGGTGGTCGATGGCCTCACCGGCCAGGTCGCGGTGGAAGTCGCGGAAGAGTTCGACGCCAAGATCGGCATCTCCGGCGTGGTCCTCACCCGGATGGACGGCGACGGCCGCGGCGGCGCCGCGCTGTCGATGCGCGCTGTCACCGGCAAGCCGATCCGCTTTGTCGGTCTGGGCGAGAAGATGGACGCGCTGGAAACCTTTGAGGCCGACCGCATCGCGGGCCGCATCCTCGGCATGGGCGACATCGTGGCGCTGGTCGAGAAGGCCCAGGAAACCATTGAGGCCGAACAGGCCGAGCGTATGATGAAGCGCATGATGAAGGGTCAGTTCAACATGAACGACCTGAAGATGCAGCTTGAACAAATGCTCCAGATGGGCGGCATGGAGGGCATGATGCAGATGATGCCCGGCATGGGCAAAATGGCCAAGCAGGTGCAGGACGCCGGCATGGACGACAAGGTGCTTAAGCGCCAGATCGCCATGATCCAGTCGATGACCAAGAAAGAACGCGCCAATCCCGCCCTGCTGCAGGCCTCCCGCAAGAAACGCATCGCGGCCGGCTCCGGCATGGAAGTCAGCGACCTCAACAAGCTTCTGAAAATGCACCGGCAGATGGCCGATGTGATGAAGAAGATGGGCAAGATGGGCAAAGGCAAGATGCTGAAGCAGGCCATGAAGGGCATGTTCGGCAAAGGCGGCGGCATGCCTGGCATGGACGGCATGGATCCCTCGCAAATGGACCCCAAGGCGCTGGAAGCGGCGGCCAAGGCAATGGGCGGCGGCAAGAGCCTGCCCGGCGGCCTCCCCGGCCTCGGCGGCGGCATGGGCCTGCCAGCGGGCCTCAGCGGTTTCGGCAAGAAGAAGTAATCATGACTGTCGCCATCCCCACCCTCGAAACGGATCGCCTGATCCTCCGCGCCCCGGCGCAGGCGGATTTCACAGCGCTTTGTGCGTTCTACGCTTCGGAACGCGCCGATTTCGTTGGCGGGCAGATGGATGCTGAGCAGGTCTGGCGTCACTTGGCGCTGGAAATCGGCCATTGGCAAATGTTGGGCTATGGTCGCTGGGCCGTGGACGAAAAGAGCAGCGGCCAATGCGCCGGCATCATTGGCCTGTGGAACCCACATGGCTGGCCGGAAGCGGAAATCGGTTGGGATCTATTTCAGGGTTTTTCGGGCAAAGGCTACGCCACCGAAGCGGCCATTGCCGCACGCAACTACGCCTATGTAACCCTGGGCTGGCCCACTGCAATCAGCCTTGTCGACCCGGCGAACCACGCCTCAGCCGCTGTGGCTCAGCGCATGGGCGCGAAACAAGACGGTAGCTTTGCGCACCCCCGCATGGGAAAGCTGCAGATCTGGCGTCATCAAGGCGCGGATGATCTGGCCGCAGGCGGAATGGAGGCCTGCGCATGAGCTTCCGTCAAATCTGCGCGAACCACGTCCGCCCGGCACTGGCAACGGCTTGTTTAACCGAATATTACGCAGTCTCCCCGATACTCCTTCTCCGGATGGGTGAAATTCACTCCGGGCGGTCCGCCGCCCGGGTAAAGGGGTATAAAATGACTGACGTTCGAAAGCCGTTTCCGCGGCTTGCATCAAAACGGCTGATGCTGATTTCTCCGGCGGACCCGGAGTTTGACGCCAATGCGGCCTTTCTGAACCCGGGCGCACCGCGCTTTATCGACGCGTCGGAAGACCCCGACTCGCTGTGGTGGTCGATTGCAACCATCATCGGTCACTGGCACCTGCACGGCTACGGCCTGTTTGCTGTGGTCGAGCGCAGCAGCGGCTTGACCGTCGGCCTTGTAGGCCCCTGGTTCCCCAAAGGATGGCCGGAACCGGAATTATCCTGGCACCTGATGGAGCCGGGACAGGGCAAAGGCTATGCCAGCGAAGCCGCGCAATGCGTGCTCGATTGGTTGTTTGCCGAGGCTGGCTGGGACAGTATCGTATCCTACGTGCCCGAGGAAAACGGCGCTTCTATTGCGCTGGCCCAGCGCGTTGGCGCCCGGCCGGAAAAACCGGTCTCTTTCCGTCTGCAGCCCGCACCCAATATCCGCGCCTGGCGCCACACCCCGCCCGCCTGCGTGTCCGGCCCGCAAGCCGCACAGGGCATGCTTCACTGATGCGCCTTAACGGTATCATATTCTGGCTTGGCCGCGCCCCTCTGCTGAAAGGAGCGCGCTGATGCCGTTTGACATCCCGGTGATAGAAACCCGCCGGCTGGTGCTGCGCGGTCCCGAGGCGCAGGACTATCCTGACTTCAAAGCCACCTTCAGCTCCTACCGCTCGCGCTTTATGGGCGGGCCGCTGAACACCTATGAGGCCTGGATGCTCTACGCCGCCGAGATCGGCCACTGGCAGGTCCGCGGCTTTGGCATGTGGATGATCCACGACAAATCCACGGACGAGACCTATGGAATGGCCGGCGGCTGGCAGCCCGCGGGCTGGCCCGAACGCGAGATTGCATGGATCATCTGGCCCGGTGCCGCCGGCAAGGGCTATGCGCTAGAGGCCGCGCAGGCCGCACGCCGGCATTTTTATTCAGATCTGGGCTGGGAGACCGCGGTCAGCTATATCGACCCCAAGAATCTCGACTCGATCCGGCTGGCAGAACGGCTCGGCGCCACCAAGGACCATGAGGCTGCCACTATCGACGGCAATGATGCAGTTTTCCGCCATCCCGGCCCGGACACTCTGAAGGACAGCCAGATTGCGCATGGCATCGAAATGGAAATCGGCCACTACGCCGATCCGCTGTTCAAGCCGGAGGGCTGGGCCCTTGACTGAACCGCGTCTGGAAACATTGTTGCTGCGCTGCGGCGGTGTACAGGGGGTGCACGCCCGCTGCTGCCCTGGCACGCGCCAGCCTGCTGCATTGCGGAGAACCCGATGACAACTGACACCCAAGATCCCACCGCCCGTGCAGCCCGGCTGCTGAAGGGCCACCGTGAAAGCATCGACCGCCTGGATGCGATCCTCGTTTATACCCTGGGCGAGCGGTTCAAGCACACCCAGGCAGTGGGGCGGCTCAAGGCTGAACACGACCTTCCCCCGTCCGATCCGACCCGCGAAGCGGCGCAGATCGCACGGCTCGAAGACCTGGCGGAGCAGGCCGATCTGGACCCTGAGTTCGCCAAGGCATTTTTGAACTTCATCATCGGTGAAGTCATTCGCCACCACAAGAAACACCAAGAATAACAATCACAACAGGAACAACCGGGGCATACCCCGGACAACGCCATCAAAGGAGATGTACCCATGGCAATGAAAATCCGTTTGGCCCGCGGCGGCTCTAAAAAGCGTCCCTTCTACCGCATCGTGGCTGCTGACAGCCGCATGCCGCGTGACGGCCGCTTCATCGAGAAGCTGGGCACCTACAACCCGCTGCTGCCGAAAGACAGCGAAGAGCGTGTGAAAATGGACATGGAACGCGTGCAGCACTGGCTGGACCAAGGCGCACAGCCGACCGACCGTATCGCACGCATGCTGGAAGCCGCAGGCGTGCGCGCCAAGACCGAGCGCAGCAACCCCAAGAAAGGCGCCCCGGGCAAAAAAGCCCAGGAGCGTGCAGAAGAGAAAGCTGCCAAGGCTGCTGAAGCCTCCGAAGCAGCTGCAGACGCGGAATAATTCCGTGGAGCTGCGGGGCGCTTTTCCCGAAGAGTTCCGCAGCCAGCTTGATCTGCTGATGCGGCTCCGGCGCGACGTGCGCCGGTTCCGCAGCGTTCCGGTGGAGGAGGCAGTGCTGATGCGCTGCCTCTCTGCCATTCCGCTGGCCCCCTCAGTGGGGCTCAGCGAACCCTGGCGCATCCTGCGCGTGGACAGCGACACTGCCCGCGCCGCCGCGCTGAGGAATTTCGAGAAGGCCAATGCCGAAGCCCTGAAAGGCTACTCCGATGATCGGGCGAGCAAATATGCGCAGCTGAAGCTCTCTGGCATGCGCGACGCACCGGTGCAGCTGGCGATCTACTGTGACGATGAAACGGCCCAGGGCCACGGGCTGGGCGCCGCCACGATGCCGGAGATGCGGCGTTATTCGGTGGTCACCGCCGTCACACTTTTCTGGCTCGCCCTACGCGCCGAAGGCTTGGGGCTGGGCTGGGTTTCGGTGCTGGATCCCGAACAGCTGAACCGCGATCTGGCGGCGCCTGCAGGCTGGCAGCTGATCGGCTATTTCTGCATCGGCTATCCTGAACGCCAGTCAGACACGCCAGAACTGCAGGAGGCCGGCTGGGAAAGCCGTATGGCAGACCTGCCGCTGCAAACCCGCTGAGCCCCGGGATGGGACGATTGATCCGGCTTGTGTTTTTTGTTGCAGTGGCCTTTACCGCTGGCATCTTTTTTGAACGCAACCACCAAAGCGAACTCTGCGAACAATCCGGCGGCCAGTGGCTGCGGGCAGGGTTCTGTGCAAAGGAATGACACCATGAGCGACCTGATCTGCGTAGGAGCAGTGGCCGGCGCCTTCGGCGTGCGCGGCGAGGTGCGGCTCAAGAGCTTTTGCGCCATCCCCGAGGAAATCGTCGACTATTCGCCGCTTACCAACGAGGACGGCAGCCAGAGCTATACGCTGACCCTGACCCGTCCGGTCAAGAATGGCTTTGCCGCCCTAATGAGCGGAATTGAAACCAAGGAACAGGCGGACGCCGTCCAAGGCCTGCGCTTGTTCGCCCGCCGTGACCAGCTGCCCAGTCTGCCGGATGACGAATATTATCATGCCGACCTGATTGGGCTGGAGGTCTATGACACCGGCGGCACTCTGCTTGGCACGGTGAAATCAGTGCAGAACCATGGTGCGGCGGACCTGCTGGAGATTCATGGTCCGGGGCTGAAGTCCACGGTACTTCTGCCTTTTACCATGGCCGCGGTGCCGACAGTAGATCTTGAAAAAGGCCGCATCGTCGCCGACCCGCCGGACGGGGTGTTCTGAACGTGGCACCGGATGAATTGGCAGAAGGGCGCCCGCAACGTCTGCGCTTAATTCTCCACGCCGGGTTTCACAAAACCGGAACCACAACCGTCCAGCGCTGCTTGCAAGACAACCAGCCGCTGCTTTCGCCGCATCTGCGCATCTTCCTTCGCAACGATATGCTTGCACTATGCGAGGCTGCGCGGCGCTGGTCGGCCACCCGGAATCCAGTTGATTTCGCGCTGTTTCAGTTCGAATGCGCAGTCTTGCTGGAAGCGCTTGATGCAGATGACCCCCGGCCGGTTCTTCTTGCCTCGGAAGACTTATCCGGCCACATGCCCGGGCGGCATGGCCTGAAAGATTACGGAGCCGCGCCTCTGCTGATGAAATGCATTCAGGACACGGTTCTGGAGCTTCAGCCGGCCGCCAGCATATGCATTTTCTATATGACCCGGTCCGCGCCCGAATGGCTGCAAAGCTGCCATGTGCAGCATTTGCGGGCCAGCCCGCTGACATTGGACGCAGAGGAGTACGTCAGACAGTATGCCGCTTCGGCGGACCTGCAAGCGATAGTTTCCGGAACAGCCCAACTGTCAGCCAGTGCCAAGATCAGCTCTGCACCGCTTGAGGCCGCTTCTGCCCACCGGCTCGGCCCGATTTCCGCACTGCTGCCGCACCTTGGCCTGCCAGCTGCAGCCATTGAAGCAATGAAACCTGTCCCGCCCGCCAACACCCGGCCGGAGCCAGAAATTCTTGAAGAGCTGCTTGCGCTCAATCGCTCGGGGCAACCGTACAGCCAGATCCGCATTAAAAAACAAGCCGTTCTTCGCAGATCCCGCGTTTCAAAGCGGCCCCCCGTATAAACTTTGGCCCCCACTAATCCCTTTGTATCTGATGCCAGCCCTCGTATAGGTCAGCATAGCCCTCCATCTTCCGCCCGAGAAAACATGACCGACACCCCCTCCCGCTCCCACGGCCGCAAGGCCATCCGCCCCACTCTGAAACCGCGAGAGCTGATGACGCCGACACCGGACCTGGCAGGCGTGTGGAAAGCCAAGATCATCACCCTGTTCCCCTCCGCCTTTCCCGGCGTTCTGGGCGAAAGCCTGACCGGAAGAGCGCTGCAGGAAGGGTTATGGCAGCTGGAGACAACAGACTTGCGGGAATTCGGCGTGGGCAAGCACCGCAACGTCGATGACACGCCTGCAGGCGGCGGCGCCGGCATGGTGCTGCGCGCCGATGTGCTGGGCGCGGCGATTGAACACACGATGGCAGGCACCCGCGGCAACTGGCCTTTGGTCTACCTGTCTCCGCGCGGGCGCCGGATGGACCAGCAGATGATGCAGAACTTTGCACAATGCGATGGCATAACCCTGTTGTGCGGCAGGTTTGAAGGAGTCGATGAACGAGTGCTGGAGCATTATGGCATCCAGGAAGTCTCCTTGGGCGATTTCGTGATGACCGGCGGCGAGCTGGCCGCGCAGGCGCTGGTCGATGCCACCGTCCGGCTCATTCCAGGGGTGCTTGGCAACCAGGCTTCTACCGAGGAAGAAAGCTTCTCCTCCGGATTGCTGGAACATCCGCAATATACCCGCCCTGCCGAGTGGAACGGCCGCGCAATCCCGGACGTGTTAATGTCAGGCCACCACGGTAAGATCTCGGAATGGAGACACAGGATGAGCGAAGACATCACCAAGGCCCGCCGTCCTGACCTGTGGGAAGCTCACAGCCGGAAGACAGGCAGCAAGCGCTGATTGGCTGTTTGACCAACATCCCTCTTCCGGGCGAGCAGCAGCGCAAGTTGCCTCCAAACATTGCCGGATGACCCGAGCCGTGCTTTAGTCCCCTCATATTCATCAGGAATTAGGAGTGAGCAGGATGGCTGGGAAATTCGAACTTTATACCGATAATGCAAGCGAATTCCGCTTCCGTCTGAAAGCAGGCAACGGCGAAAATATTCTGGCCAGCGAAGGCTACAAGCAGAAAGCCAGTGCCGAAAACGGCATCGAATCGGTTAAAAAGAACGCTGGAGAGGATGCGCGCTATGAGCGCAAAGAAACTGCCGCCGGCAAGCATATGTTCAACCTGAAAGCCACCAATGGCCAGGTGATTGGCACCTCTCAGAGCTACAGCAGCGCATCGGGTCGCGATAATGGTATTGAGGCGGTGAAGAAAAACGCGCCGACAGCTGTGGTCGAAGACCAGACTGGGTGAGGGCCTGAGAGCCGGAAAAGGCCGGGGCAGAACCCCCAAATCCTTACAGACAGGAAACTGCATGGGTTTTCAGATAACTCTTGCAGACCACTCAGCTAGGCACTTGTTTTGCTGGGCTAGCGGACGTATATAGCGCCGGTCTGGATTCGCAATCGCGGCTCCGGACCGCTGGCTGTTGGATCGTTTACCTGAACTCCTTCTTCGGTTTTCGCCTGGGATCTGCCTGCCAGAAGTAAGAAACAGACTGCGTGATCTCTGGCGGGCTGCCTGTGGCGGGACCCGATGAAGACCAAGAGCTCTCATGACGGCACAAACCTCTGCGGAAAGAACCGCAGGCCAATTTAGGAGAGTTGCGATGAACTTGATCGCACAGCTGGAGGCGGAACAAATCGCCGCCCTGGGGAAAGAAATCCCTGATTTCAAAGCCGGCGACACCATCCGTGTCGGCTTTAAGGTGACCGAAGGCTCGCGTTCGCGCGTGCAGATGTACGAAGGTGTTTGCATCAGCCGTAAAAACGGTTCGGGCATTGCCGGTTCGTTCACCGTCCGCAAAATTTCGTTCGGCGAAGGCGTGGAGCGTGTGTTCCCGCTGTATTCGACCAACATCGACAGCATCACCGTTGTGCGCCGCGGCCGCGTGCGCCGCGCCAAGCTGTACTACCTGCGCGCCCGCCGCGGCAAGTCGGCCCGTATCGCAGAAGATGCACACTACAAGCCCAAGAAAGCCTGAGGAGCGGTATCATGAAAAAAGACACTCATCCCGAATACCACTTCATCGACGTCAAAATGACCGACGGCACCATCCTCAAGATGCGCTCCACCTGGGGCAGCGAAGGGGATCAGCTGGCGCTGGACATCGACCCGACGGTGCACCCGGCCTGGACTGGCGGCACCTCGCGTCTGATGGATGCAGGCGGCCGTGTTTCGAAATTCAAGAAGAAATACGAAGGCCTGGGCTTCTAAGCCGTCCGCCGTATTTTGCCAAACTCCCGAAGGCTGCCCCGGACGGGCAGCCTTCTTTCTTTTCTCCTGACGCTGAGGCCGGATGCGCCTCGCGGGAAAGACAGCCCCCCTCGTGAAACAAGCCCTGGCCAACGCACTGCAAGAGCGCGGATATGAAACCCTGACCCAAGTGCAGGAGGCTGTGACCCAGCCGGAGCTTGAAGAGCGCGACCTGCTGGTTTCCGCGCAAACCGGATCAGGCAAGACAGTCGGCTTCGGACTTGCGCTTGCGCCAACCCTGCTGGGTGAAGCCGAAGCGTTCGACGAGGCCGCCGCTCCGTTGGCGCTGGTGATCGCACCAACCCGCGAGCTGGCGCTGCAGGTGAAGCACGAGCTGAGCTGGCTTTACCGTGGCGCTGGTGCGGTGATTGCATCCTGCGTTGGCGGCATGGACATGCGGGACGAACGCCGCACCCTGGCCCGCGGCGCGCATATCGTGGCCGCGACACCGGGGCGGCTGCGCGACCACATCATGCGCGGTTCCATCGACCTCAGCAACCTGCGCGCTGTGGTGCTGGACGAGGCCGACGAAATGCTCGACCTGGGTTTCCGCGAGGATCTGGAATTTATCCTGGGCGAAGCGCCCGAAGACCGCCGGACACTGCTGTTCTCGGCCACTGTTCCGGCGGGCATTGCCAGCCTCGCCGAAACTTTCCAACGCGATGCGATGCGGATCAAAACCGCAGGCGAAACCAAACAGCACAGCGATATCGAATACAGGCTGATGAGCGTGGCGCAACAGGATGCGGAAAACGCCATCATCAACGTGCTGCGCTACTACGAGGCCCCTAGCTCCATCGTCTTTGCCAATACCCGCGCAGCTGTGAACCGGCTGGCGGCACGGCTGACCAATCGCGGCCTGCCGGTGGTGACACTGTCGGGCGAACTCTCCCAAGCTGAACGCAGTCAAGCGCTGCAAGCGATGCGCGACGGGCGGGCCCGGGTCTGCGTGGCCACCGATGTTGCTGCCCGCGGCATCGACCTGCCGGGGTTGGAACTGGTGGTGCACGCCGAGCTGCCTTCGAACCACGAAACCCTGCTGCACCGTTCCGGCCGGACCGGCCGCGCGGGCCGCAAAGGCGTCAGCGCACTGATCGCACCGCCCAAGGCCCGCAGCAAAGCGCTGCGGCTGCTGAAATGGGCCAAGCTGACGGCAGAGCATTGCGAAGCGCCCTCGGCTGATGACATCCTGGCACGGGATGAGGAGCGCATGCTGGCGGATCCGGTCTGGCAGGAAGCGGTTTCCGAGCAAGAGCAGGCAGGGGTTCAAACTCTGCTGGAGCATTTCTCCGCCGAGCAGATCGCCGCCACTTACCTGCGCCTGTTCCGCAGCCGCCATTCGGCACCTGAAGACCTGCGCCCGGCCGGTGCGGAGGAACCGCGCAAAGAACGTAAGGAGCGCAAGCCCTTCGGGCCGTCGGTGTGGTTCTCGCTTTCGGGCGGGCGGGCTGCCGGTGCGGACCCGCACAAGGTGCTGCCGATGCTCTGCAAGGCCGGCAACATCGACCGCGACTCCATCGGTGCGATCCGGGTGCAAGACAATGAGACCTTTGCCGAAATCAGCAAGGCCGCGATTGACGGTTTTCTGAAAGCACTGGATGGCAAGGCAGAACTGGAGCCGGGCGCCGTGCTGAGCCAGCTTTCCGAGGCTCCCGATCTGGGCCCGGCCCCGCGCCGCGGCCCCGGTGGACCGAAGGGTGGCTTCAAAGGTGACCGGGATTCCAAACCGCACCGTGGTAAACCGGATAGTCCGAAACCCTATCGCGGCAAATCCGAAGACAGCCGCCCGCCGCGCAAGGACTGGCAGGAAAAGCGCTCTGCTGACAAAGCGCCTTTCGAACGCGAACCGCGCCGCAGCCGCGCGCCGGAAAGCAGCCCCAAGCCTGACCCGGCTGTTGTAGCCAAGCCGCGCGGCGCCTCCGATCCTTCCAAGCGGATGACCAAGCCCGGCGCGCCTGCAGCAAAACCCTACCACGCCAAAGGCCCCAAACCGCCGGCCGGCAAACCCAACAGCAAGAAAAACAAGGCGCGTGCCGCTGATGCCAAGCCGGGCAAACTTCGCAAAGGTGGAGATGCCCGCCCGAACCGCAAGCCGGCGGGACCCTCAAAACACAGGTGATACTCTAAGTTTACCAGCCTGCGCAGACCGCTTTTCTTGACCGAATCCAGAGCCTATACAGAAGCGCAAAGATAAAAACGTGCCAAAGGCACGAGCGAAGGGATCTGTACATGGCGCATATTATTGTCGTCGGCAACGAGAAGGGCGGCGCGGGAAAATCCACTGTTTCCATGCATGTTGCAACCACCTTGGCCCGGCTTGGGCACAAGGTGGCTGCGCTGGACCTGGACTTGCGGCAGCGTTCGATGGGGCGTTACCTGGAGAACCGCAAGGATTTCTGCACCAAGGCAGGACTGGAGCTGCCGATGGTGGAAATGCACGAGCTGCCGGAGATTGATCCCGACAGCCTGCAACCGGGTGAAAACATCTATGACCATCGCCTGTCGGCCGCTGTCTCGGCGTTGGAGCCGGGCCATGATTTCATCCTGATCGACTGCCCCGGCTCGCACACGCGTCTCAGCCAGGTGGCCCATTCACTGGCCGATACGCTCA